>JAZGFE010000079.1:0-9154 GCA_036479215.1 Nannocystaceae bacterium
TGAGGACACAGTGGGCGGTGAGGACACGAGCGATAAGGACGCGCCCCAGCTAGCGAAGGCGACAGGATGTGGGTGTTCCACAACCGGGGTCGTGACAAACACCATGCCGCACCGTGGAACGTGGTCGCTATTGCCGTTTGCCGTCGGTTTTTGGGCAAAAAGACGGAAGCGTCGTTAACCTCCTGCCTCAAGGTTGCCGACGGTGTCCCGTGTGTCCGCGCCGCTTGGAGGGGTGCGGAAGTGCCGGGGGCTCAAAAACCTGAGTCCGTGTCGTCAGTTGACGACTTCGTGTGGCACCAGCACGGCCGTCCCCGCGTCGAAGGCGGTGCGTGAGGACAAGGAGGGGTCGACCTGCTAGCGGCGTCGGAACGAACGCGCCGCCAGGATGCCGCCGAGACAGCCAAAAAGGTGTGCTTGCCAGGAGACCTGAGCTGCCACCATGCCGGGTACCATACCGAAAATGAGCGCGCCGTAGCTCGAAGCGATGAGTACTGAAAGCAAGATCGAAACGGCGCGTCGCTCAAAGATGCCGCGGGCGACCAGATACCCAAAGTACCCGAATACGACTCCGCTGGCTCCGATGGTCACCGAGTCCGTGGGCGCTGCGAGCCACACCCCAAGTCCGCCGACAAGTGTGGACCACAGGGTGACCCGCAGGAACTCTCGCATCGAGTAGCTGGCGACCAAGGCACCGAGCACAGCCAGCCCCGCGCTGTTCGAGAGGAGGTGCTGGAGATCACCGTGGGCGAGAGGATGGAGGAGCACGCCGCCGAGGCCGGAGATACTGCGTGGCCGGATGCCGCAGCTGCGATCCAGTGCGCCGTTGAGGATCGCCTGATCGACGAGCTCCAGCGTCCAGAGTGTGGCGAGGAGCACCAGCACGACGGTGGCGACGCGACGCACTTCCGAGGCGATGCCGGTGTGGCGGCTGCGGTGTGGACGGGTGGGTGTGGGCATGTTCAAAGGGGGGAACCAGCGCGGTGTGGCGCCTATTTCCTAGTGTGTGTGGCGAGAAGCTGGGGGCAAGCGCGGGGGCGCGGCGACGGCTGTCGTGGCGACGGCGGCTTCATCCGGCGGTGACGCGCTCGCCGCCGGCGTAGACCTGGAGGGAACGCCCGCGGACGAAGGCGACCAAGGTGAGGCGAGCCGTGCGCGCCAGCTGCACGGCGAGCGACGAGGGGGCCGATACTGCTGCGAGTATGGGTACTCGTGCGGCCAGCGTTTTTTGCACAATCTCGAACGATACGCGCCCCGACACCAGCAAGATTGCGGGTGGCTCGCGGTGCGGATGGTTCTGAAACCAGCCGATGGTCTTGTCGACGGCATTGTGGCGGCCGATATCTTCGCGCGCGACGCTCAGGTTGCCAACGGCGTCGAATAGGCCCGCAGCGTGGCAGCCCCCAGTGCGCTCAAAGAGCGACTGGGCACGGCGCAAGGTATCGGGCAATGTGTAGATTGTTTCTGCGCGGACACGAATCGAACTGTCGATCGGAGGCGCGATGGCCATCACGCGTTCGATTGTTGCTTTTCCGCACAGACCGCAGCTGCTGGTCGCGTACAGGTTGCGTCGGAAGTGCTGCACGTCGACATCGCTGTCCGCAGTGAGCCTGACCTGCATGACGTTGCCTTCCGCGTCCTCTCCGTCCACGTTCGTACATGGGCTCATGCGCGCGATACATCGCTGGGACGCCACGATTCCCTCTGTGACGAGGAACCCGCGTACGAGGTCTTCGTCGTGACCGGGGGTGCGCATCAGTACGGCCAAAGGAATGCCGCCAATTCGGATCTCCAGCGGCTCTTCTCGGGCGACGGTGTCGAATGCACGGGTAGAGGAGGTGCCCTGCCAGCGTACGCGCTCCACGGTGGTCCACACATCTTCGGCGTCGCCCTCGTCGGCAACGTCATCGCCGGCGCTACCGTGGCGGTGGGACGTTGGGCTCACGCCAACGAGCCTAGCCGGATTCGCTGGCGTTGGGGTTGGCCTCGCGCCTTCGTGGCTCATTGGGGTCCGGAGCCGCTCCCCGGCGCGCGGGAGCGCGCCGGATGCGGGGTGGATGCGGGGTGGATGCGGGGTGGATGCGGGGTGGATGCGGGGTGGATGGTCCATGGGGACCGTTGCGTCCGAACATGGAGTCCCAGGCGGCGTCGCCTACTCCTCTACCCACTCCATGACGCTGCGAGGACACAGGGTCTACCGCGCCTGTGGCGGGGTGCCGCTTTCTCGCCGGGAGGGGCGTGCGGTGGTTCACACTTGCGCCCCACGATCGCATAGGCGATCGTGCGCCCAGCGAGTTCCCGGCGCGCAACCCTTGCCGATCGTACCCTCCCCCTTCTGCGTGACCTGAGATGAGCAAGGCCGACCCCAACGATCTCGGATTCCCGCTCAAGGGCTCGTTCCGGCGGTTGCCCCTCGCCAAGCTCTTGTTGAAGATCGCTCGCGGCAAGATCAGCGGGAACTTGTTCCTTCTGGCCGATCAGGTCAAGAAAGTCGTGGTCTTCGAACAAGGGCAGCCCGTGTTCGTGCGTTCCAATGTGATTTCAGAGTGCCTTGGGCAGATCCTCGTCCGGGATCGGATCATTGCGCAGGAACAATGCGACCAAACGCTCGAAGCGATCCGTCGCACGGGCAAGAAACAAGGCGAGCTGCTCGTCGAGCTTGGGATCTTGTCAGAGGGCAACCTGCGGTGCGCCTTGCAGCGCCAGTTGAGATACAAATTGTTCCAGATGTTCCGGCTGACGGATGGTCGGTACCAGTTCAAGCTCGGCGACGCTGAGGGGACGGACACCCGGGTCAAGATCGATCTCGGAACGCAGGGGATGATCGTTGCGGCGATCCAAGAAACCCACGACGGCTCCCGGGTCGCAGCCGCGTTGGATCGTCTTGCAGACCGCTACCCGTTTCGTATCAAAGAGGACATCCACGGCGCGCTCGAGCTCCTTGAGGAGGAAAAGTACTTTCTCGACTGCCTCGATGGAAGTCGCACGACCCGTGATGTCGTCGATACCCCGACGACGCCGCCACCCTTTGGGCCAGGACCGCTACTGTACGCGGTGTATCGCGCCGGCCTGATTCGATTTCTACGCGAGGCCAAGAAATCTGTTCCGAAACCCCTTGCGCCTCGAACCGGCACGTCGAACGCTCCGGATAGTGCGTTCACACCCGCGCACGCCCACTCCTTCACGATCACGGAGTTTGAAGACACGCCCTTGCCTGGGGAGCTGCCCCGTCGGCCCGTGACGGAACCGCAGGTGCTCGACGAGGCGGTGTTTGGCGGGCGGCGGTCGAGCCGATTGGAGCATTCTGCGGGCCGCGGCGTCTCCACGGCGTTGCTCGGGTCGGAGCCGGAGAGCGAAGAGGAGACCTTCGAAGCGGGGGAGATCGAACTGCTCGACGAGGGAGATATCGAGTTGGTGGACGATGTGGACGATGTGGATGATGTGGATGATGTGGATGATGTGGATGATGTGGACGATGTGGACGATGTGGACGATGTGGACGATGTGGACGATGTGGACGATGTGGGCGATGTGGACGCGTTTGATGATCGCGGAGCGCCGGGAGGCACGGGTGCGCCGGATCTCGGGGCAGGCGAGGGCCTCGTTCCCGGCGAAGTGGTGGACGTGTGGTCTCGAGGTGGCCTGGAAGCCGACTTGCTGGCCTTCGCAGAAGCCCTGCAAGTCGACGACGATCTGTTGCTCACCGACACGACGGAGTACATAGCTGTGATGCAGGCGTTGGGGCTCGGAGAGCGGGCGGGCCCATCTCGAACGTCCGGAACGTCCGGAACATCTGGAACGTCCGGAACAGCTGGAACAGCTGGAACAGCTGGAACATCGGAAGGCGGCGGGGGTGAGTCCGGCGCCCTCGAGTCGCTGCTCGGACTGGACGAACTTGACGCTGTGGGGGAGCTCGATCCCCTCGGCACAGCCGTCCCCCTGGGAGATCTGCGTGAAGTGAACCTCGAACGGGTGGATCATGGGAGCCGTGGTGTTTCACGGGTCCGCCCGTTGGAGGACAGCGCGCGCGATCCGGGCGCGGGCGCGGGCGCTCAAGCGGAAGAAGCTGAAGATGTGGAGGTGCGCGGGGCCATGAACTTCAATGAGGGGGAGGTGGCCCTGCAAGGGGGCGACTACGCCACGGCCGTGAAGTGCTTGGAGTCGGCCTACCGCGACGGTGTGGACCTCGCTGAATTGCATGCGATGCTCGCCTATGCTCGATTCCAATCGAGCTCTGGCGACCAGAAGATGGCAGATCACGCGCTCGAACTGCTCGAGTACGCCGACGAGATCACACATGATCTCGACATCGTCTATGCCTATCGCGGCGCAATCTTTCATCGGATGAACAATATCGCCGCCGCCAAGGCCGCCGCTGAGCAGGCGTTGGTCTTGAATCCGTTCTGTGATGTCGCGATCAAAACGCTCGACGCCATAGGCTGAATCCGCCCCAAGTCGAGTCTCAGCCGCCTTTCTTCGGGCATCGAGATGGGCGGCTCGTAGCGGCCCAGTCTGGCGCGACGGGTCGTCGTGGGTATTGTTGTCGCGGTGGTGATGTGGGGCAACACTAGGATGGACCACGAAACATCATGCCCGAGACTCGACGCAACCGATCCCTGCTTTCCTCGCGGCACCCCATGACAAGCTCGGTGTCGGCGTTCGGGTCATGGGCCACGCTTGCGCCCAGGATCGTTGCTTTCGTGTGCCTCGGCCTCTGCGGGGTCGCGCATGCGACGGACGGATTCGCAGTCGATCAGGAGACGAACCGCATCTTTCTCGGTGAGGAAACCAAAGGCTGTGACTGGCCTACCGTGGTCTCTGTGTACGGCGACGGTCGCTTGTGCACGGGGGTCTTGGCCCATTCCGAGCTGGTGATCACAGCGGCGCACTGCGGCGCTGGTGCGAAGACGATTCTATTCGGAAATAGCTCCCAAACCGCCGAGAAGAGTATCGACGCCGTGTGCGTGCCGAACCCGGCGTACAACTCGAAGGTGGCCCTCGATTGGGGCTATTGCATCTTGTCCGAGCCCGCGAGCGATCTGCCCGTCGTGCCACCGCTGCAGGGTTGTGAGGTGGATGATCTCGTGCCGGGGAGCGACGTCTGGCAGGTGGGGTTCGGGGCAAACACGGGGCCCTACGACGAGCCGGCCGGTGCGGGTATCAAACGGTGGGGGCAGTCTACGATCGGTTGGATTCAAGCTGGTGAGGTCGAGCTGGGGGGCGGCGGCGGTCCGGCAGGCTGCCCGGGAGATTCGGGGGGGCCGGCAATGGTGCAGTTGAGCGACGGTAGCTGGCGTACCGCTGGAATCACATCAGTGATGAAGGGTGACGAATGTGGGGCGCGAAACGGCTACGCGTTCGTTCCAGACGCGATCGCGTGGATCGAGTCGACAAGCGGCATCGATATCTCCCCGTGTTTCAACGACGCCGGCGAGTGGGAGGCAACCGAGGCCTGCGGCAACTTCATGGCGGGTGCACCGCCTACTGGAGGTGGGAGCTGGGCGGACTGGTGTGACGGAACCGAGGCGGTGCAGTGGAGTTCGGCATGCGGTGCCGCCTGGACGGGAGATGGAGATGGAGATGCAGGTGGCGACGGTGATGCGGGTGGCGACGGGGATGGAGATGGTGATGCGGGTGGCGGCGGAGATGGTGATACGGGTGGCGGTGACGGCGATGATGATGATGGGAACGAAGACGGTGAAGATGACGAAGACGGAGATGGGAACGAAAACGGAGAAGGGAACGAAAACGGAGAAGACGGAGATGGAAGCGAAGGCGGCGATGGAAACGAAGGCGGCGGAGACGATGGCCGTGGCGCGGGGCTGCCCGATCTGGGGGGATGTGCTTGCACGACAACGGGGAGAGCCCCTTGGGCCTCGCTGGGCCTCATGGGGATCGCCGTGTTGGGAGGCCTATTCCCCCCGAATCGAGTTGGAGGCCGCCCAGCAGCTCGCGTCCGATAGCAGGGGAGGTGGCCTACTCGACAGGGGGGTCCACAACCAAAGCCAGTCCGGCCCCGGTCATGTCGGAATAGGTGTAGGGGTCCACCAGACCCGTCACTTCGATGGTGACGTCGTGGGACTCGGGGTCGAGCATGAAGGCGCGATCGGCCCCCTCGTCGGGCGACCACACGAACCCGTTGACGTCGATGCTCACGCCGACAGGGTTGCTGCATCCTGGCAGCTCGATTGCGGCGTCGCTGAGGGTGCGCGTGGCCACGTCGAGTTCCACCAGTCCGCAGGGGCGGTTCGCGGCCGCCCAGGCGCGCCCTTCTCGATCGATTTGGATGCCCCGCATGCGCCGGGGGAGGACCTGGCCAGGCCCGTTTGGAATATCGATCATGGTCCAGGATGCCTGCGCGACGTCGTAGACGGCGACCTTGCCGGTGTAAATCGTGATCCATGGATTGCCATCGGCGTCGATCGCTAGTCCATAGAACTGCGTGGGTCCGGCCGAACCCTCCGGCGGTGCGTAGGTGGTGACCTGGAGTGAATCGGCGTCCACGAGGTGAAGCAGCGGGGGGTCCATGCTGATGGCCCACAGGTCACCGTTTTGGTTGACCACCCCGCCGTAGGCACCGTAGTCGGGCGTCGCAACGGAAAGGCTCGCGCGATCGAGCTCATCACCGGTCATCCCGTCGAGCCGGACCAGTTGGACCTGGCCGTCGCTGTCCACGTATCCGACCCATAGTCGCGGGTTCGGGTCGGGTTGACCGTCCGCTGCATCGCCGAACTTTCCGCCCTCCCATTGGGTGGGTCGGGGTCCTCGTGGCGTGTCGGGTGAGGCGTCAAGGAACACGTGGTGCCACAATCTGCATTCTTCTTGATCCCAAGCCCGTATGTCGTTGGGACCTGTCGAAGTCTCGATCGTTCCGTTTCCGTTGGCGTCGCGGCAGCGAGATTCGATGGCGGCGTAGGCCGACGCGCTTGCGAGGCCGCGGTTGGAGACTGCGGCGTCGCCCAACAGATTGACCGAAGTTCGCGAAGGGTTGCTATCGGATCCCGGCGTGTTGGGCTTGCTATCGGCATCCATCGTGGGATGGCTCCAATAGCGCCCTTCCTCGATGCCCGTACGTGTATTGATTTTGGAGACTGTGCCTTGTCCCGAGTTGGCGATCCAGATGAAGCTATGTTCCGCCATCTCGCCACCACCAGGCCCACCACCACCGCCAGCACTATCGGGGCCCTCACCAATATCGAATTTTGCACCGTCGCTATCGTCCTCGTCCTCGTCCTCGTCCTCGTCCTCGTCCGCATCGTCATCATCATCATCATCATCATCATCATCATCATCATCGTCGTCGTCGTCGTCGTCGTCGTCGTCGTCACCCGCATCATCGTCTCTCGCCGACGCCGGACCGTCTCCCGTCGGGAGCGGGTCTGCGTCGTCCTCTGCTCCGCCATCGCCTCCCTTCTCCGCGCTGTCGTCGCCTCCTGGGCTCGTTTCGGCGAAGCCACCACCGGTTTCGTCTTTCGACTCGACGGGGTTATGGGCGCACGCGACGAACACTAGCGGTATCGAAAGGACGATAAGGCGGGACGCGCGTCCGCGGAGGGAGCTGACTTGATCTTTGATCATGGGTCGCTTTCGCTGTGTGGCAGGTTCACCCCCGTCTCCACCGCCCTCACCATCATCATCAATGTCGAACTCGGGCGACCCGTCGTGGCCGCTGGGGTCGTCGTGGCCGCTGGGGGTCGTCGTCAACTCCGTCATCTCCGTCATCTCCATCGTTGCCGCCAGGCTGCCCTCCACAGGGAGCCACGCACTCCTCGGTGCTGGATCATGCCGGACCGTTGGCGTTGGCGATCAGTAGCACGGGCCGTGCGAAAGCGAGACTGAAAAGCTGCATGGGTGCCCGATCTTCAGGCGAGAACGACATGGTCATCCTCATCGCCGATCTGCGCGGATCCCGAGCGAGACGTCAGGCGGCGTGCATGGCGCGTACGTTGAGGAAGAAGCTGTCATGATCCGCCAGCAGATGGGCGGCCACGAGCGGTCCGCTCGGATGGCGCATCGCCGGTCGTGCGTCGCATGAAACGCTCGTTCTGGTAGTGGTGCCGCGAACAGGTGGGTGGAAGCATGTGCGGGTCCAGGGAGTCGCACATGCTTCGCCTGGGTTTCTCCCTTCGCGTCGCTCTAACTGAAGCTGTGCAAACCTCAGGGATTGGTTCACGGCGGCGGCAGCGGTGGGCGTTTGTAACGATACGCGGCCGATTCGTTCGTTGATGGTCTGACGGTAACCGTTCAGCCCCAATATTCTCGATGCGAACCACCCATCTTTTCGGTTCGCGAACCACGCGTTTTGGAAAAATAGAGGGCCTTCTTGCATGCGAGCCCAACCGACAACGCATCCAGCGCCTGATGCTGACCACGTCCCGGCCGGAATCCATATGAGAATCCGAGAAAATCCACCTCGTAGATGGCGTTCAATACCTCCACCACCGCGCTGGACAACCTTGTCCTCCAGCGACGCAATTCCGAGCGGTCGTTCCCGACCGTCGGCCTTGGGCCGATGAACACCCTCCGCGAAGGTTTCGCTCGGTACGCTCCTCGGTGCAGCCTGGCGTGCAAGTCCTCGAGGTTTCCCTCAAGTTCCGCCCGGTACTGCTCCCACGTCACCGCCGTCCACACCCGCCGCCGCCTTGCGTGTGAGCGCGTGGAAGGACGCGCGCAGCCGTTCGACCGTCACGTGGTGACAGAACGAAGTGAACTGCACTTTCCTGTCTCTTTCTGCGGTTTGCCGCACGCGCCCCAGCGCACTGCACACATGTTCAGTCCGGCTCTGCGTCCGGGATGCGTTTTGCTGGCCCGCGTTCCCCTTGGTCGGCCCCCTTCCCTCCGCCACCTCCGCCGCCCCTCGCGGGACTTTGTTCGGCCGCTTCGTCGGTACTACGGGCAGGGCGATCGCATCGTTTCTCCAAGGATTTCAGGCAGTTGAAGCGAGGGGCAGATTGATGATTTGAGAGAGGACCTCGGTATCGTATCCGGCCTTGCGGCGTTTTCGCGCGATGCCACCTCTGACGTGCTCTGATTTGCGTAGGAGGTTGAGTGCAGCATGCCGAATCACGACCAGGTTCTGCGCGGCGTTCTCGGTACGCACGCGAGATTGATCTTCGTCGAACGCGACATCAAGGCTCCAGTGCAAGCGATTCTCTAT
>JAZGFE010000080.1:0-2545 GCA_036479215.1 Nannocystaceae bacterium
GCCGCTGCCCGAGCCCACGCCAGCACGACCGACCCAGCTGGCCAGTAGGTGTAGGGCGAGAGCCATCTCCGCGAGTGTGCATCAGCTACGCCGCCTGCGGGTGGGGGTGGTCCGTAAGGGGTTTACCGATCGCCCACGACAGCCCCATCACCCACGACCTAGGATCGCCTCAGACATGAGCCTCACGAACCGTCCAGCACGTCAACCTCTCGGCCGGCGAGCAGCGTATCGAGCTCGCCGCTCTCTATGAGGTGCACGAGTTCCTTGAATCCGCCGATGAGCGTACCTTTGACGAACACCATAGGAAACGTGGGCCAGCCAGTCCACATCTTCAGCGTCGTTCGAGGACGCCACATCGAAAAGTAGCCGCCGTATTCGAGATACTGACAAGGCGTCCCCCGATCCTCGAGCAACTTGCGTGCTTTCCGTGGGAAGGGGTTTTGTTTCATCCCGACCACCACCACATCGTGTCGCGCCACCGCCCCGATCACTTCATCAAGGAGCTCGTCGTGGTGGCGCCCGACCATGTTCCCTATGGCGGCGTGAATCTGGGCGGAATCGAGAAGTGGACGCGGCATGCAGACGGTCTAACGCGACTCGACGCGCCCGTCCGCTCGCATTTCGACTCGAGCGAGGGCTGCGCTCCCGGCTGCACGCGGTCGTGGCGCAGCGTCCTCCATTGGCATGGTCTCCTCGGCTACTCGGCGCCTTCCGTCGATCGATACGCGGGTAGGGCTCGATCCCCCCGTCCCAGTCCGAAGGCACGAGCGCGACAGCTGTGATCAGATAAACCGTGTCGCGCTACGGTATGGTGCTCGTTCCCGTTGAGGCACGCCACTTTGCCGGAGTCGAGCCGGTCCATCGCTTGAACGCCCGATGGAAGGTGCTGACCTCGGAGAAGCCGAGCAGAAGGGCGACCTCGGTGGCTGACGCGCCGCGGGCGAGTTCCGCCTCGCTGATCTCGCGGCGCGTGTCATCTAGGATCATCTTGAGCGACACGTGTTCCTCTCGCAAGTGGCGCTGAAGGGTGCGCGCCGACTGGCCCAGACGTTTCGCCACTCGGTCGATCAGAGGTGCACCGTTGGGCAGAAGCTCGAGAAGGACCTCGCGAACCCGGTCGGTTTGCGATCTCGGAGTATCGGCGCGGGGGGGGGAGTAGCCGGAGCATGATTTCGGCTTGGTGCTCCAGCATCCCGGCGAGCGCAGGGTCGGATTTCTGAACAGGCATTCCAAGCACGCGCGCGTCTAAGGACAGCTCAAGGCGGAGTTGGTCAAAGCCAGGGGTCACGTCGAGCTGCGCTTGATACGGATCGGGGTCCGTCGCCGCGCGCTTCAGACTCAACCGGAGATCGCACTGCGGACGTTCGCCGCACAGCATCTGGAGACCGAGCACGGTCTCCGCTGCGAACGCGTCGCCGACGTGGTCGTGGGCTGGGCGTCTTGGACCCCACAGCTCGTAACGCACGATGGCGCGAGCGCCCTTTATCTCCATGCTCAACGTCGGATCCCCGACCAAGCGTTGATACCGGAGCATCCGATCGAAAGCTTCGCCCACGCTCGCACTACTGAGGAACAGGAATCCCAGCAGGCCGTAGTCGTCTGGAGCGGCGTGGCGTGGCACGGCGAGTCCGATATGCGGGTTCTTGGTTCGGTCGGCCAGGCGTTCAAGCAAGGCGTAGTAGGCGGAAATCGGCACGCGACCATCCCGGTCGTCAAGGGCTCGGTCATCGATCCCGGCGCTCGAGCAGAAATCTCGGCTTGTGACGCCGTGGGCCACGGCACATCGAACGACCGTCTGACACGGAAGGACTGAGATGAACGGGATGCCGGCCATGCGACACGCATCGTAGCAGGTACATGTGGCAGCTCGATGTGCAAAATGCGACCCATCCCGCTGGCCGTTTTGGCCCGTGCCACTACGAGCAAATCGGACCTCATGACGCGCACCCTGTACTCGACGGCTGCGGCACCAGCTACCATCGGGGGTTTCCCGTATTGCTGCCCGAGTGTGGATCTTCTGCGCACCACACGGCCGACATCTTCGTCAGCACGATGCTCCAGGGCCAACCGGCGCCCCGCAAAACCTTGCCTTGCTGCGAGGCTCGCGTGCGCACGTCGCCCGGGGAACAGCGAGGCCGCGATCGTTTGCACGACGTTCTTGGAACCAGGGCGAGGAATCGAGATCAAAGGAACCCCGATTCCTCGCCCTGGTTCCAAGAACGGCTGGAGTCGAGAGCGGCGACTTGGGATTCGAACGGCCAAGGCACCCCCCTACCTGTGCTACTGTCGCGTTCAAACGTCCCTCGCCGATCGATTCCCACATGAGAGACACCCCCTTGATCCGCCACGTTGCTCCAAACGCACGAAACGTGATTCGCGTGCAGGGAGACGTTTTGGTCGTGCTAGTCGATACGGAGGGCCGGAATGTGTCAACATGTTTGAGACAGTTTTTGAATAAATGGCTGTAGGAAGTCGAGTGTAGATGATCCTCCCGCGCAGGGACGAACTCGGAGACTGCGTCAAGGGTCGTCGACCGCCAGGGCGG
>JAZGFE010000081.1:0-24168 GCA_036479215.1 Nannocystaceae bacterium
GCCACATGCCCGGCCTGAGTACGTCGCGCCAGGTAGAGACATCAGCTTCCGCGATGGATGCCATATTTTTCCATGCGGTAGGCCAGAATGTGGCGTGGGACGTGGAGAAAAACTGCGGCTTGGCTGACGTTCCATTTCTTGAGCTCGAGCACCCGTTCGATCACTCGCTTTTCGAGATCGAATAGCGAGAGACCTGACACGGGAAGAGGCGGCCAATTCTCAAAACTACTTTGCTCGCCGAGCGGTCGCGTGGGCGTCGCGGGTGGCAAATGTTTCACATCTAGATGAGGGCCTACCATCAGGGCTGCCGCCCGCTCGCACGCGCTTTTTAGCTCCCGGACGTTCCCGTACCAGGTACGAGACTTGAGATGCTCGATGAATGCGTCGGCGAGGTCGGGCGCCGGCCCCTCAATGGCGTTTCGCGTGAAAAAACGAGCGAGCGGCTCGATGTCGTCGACCCGTTCGCGCAGAGGGGGAACGGCGATTTCACCCACGGCGATCTGATAGCGAAGGTCGTCTCGAAAGCGCTTCTCCGTGACGGCGGTATGGAGATCGGTGGAGGTCGAGGCGATGATTCGGAAGGCGAGACGTTCCACGGTTGGTTCGTCCGGTGAGAGCGTGTCGTGTTCGAGAACGTGCATGAGTTGCGCTTGGGCTTGGAGCGGCAGTTCCACGATCTCTCGCAGAAAGAGGGTCCCGCCATGGGCTTGGCGCACACATCCGGGGCGTCTTGAGATGCCCACAAGCGCGTGTTCGGCACGACTCGCGTCGAGCGACGCGCAGTCGAGTGAGACGAAGGGGCCCGTGGGTCGTTTGCCCCTCACGTGAATCCTGCGCGCAAGAAGGCCGCGTCCGGTGCCCGTCTCACCCTGTAGCAGGATATGGGCGGTGGAGGCCGCGAGCCGGTCGGCTGTGGTCAGCACCTCGTCCATGGCGTCGGAGTCCGCGACGATCGGGCGTTCCACTCCCAGCGCTCGAACGCGTAGTTCCGTTACCTCATGCTGCAGCGAGCTCGTCTCGAGTACTCGCGCGACCGTGAGGAGCAGGTGCTCGCGGTTGAAGGGCTTGCCGACGTAGTCGGCGGCACCGAGCTTCATGGCCTGAACCGCGAGTTCCACGTTCCCGTACGCCGTGATTACGATGACCGGCGTGTCGGGGGCGCGTTGCTTGATCTGCCTGAGGACCTCCATACCCGGTACGCGCGGCATACGGAGATCGGTGACGACGAGATCGTGGCGGTCGACAGCGAACAGATCAAGGCCGCGAGCGCCGTCATTCGCTGTGTCGACGGCGTACCCCGCACGGCGCAGATTGAACGCTCCCAGGTCCCTTCCAGAGCTGTCGTCTTCAATGAGCAAGATAGTGGCGTGAGCTCGCACGGGGTGAGGATCGACAACTGGGACCGTCGAAGCAAGGGGCGCCGCCCCTACGATGCGCGCCCGGACCAAGGAGCTCGGGGCGGCGGTTGCGGTCGTGCCCCGCTCAGCTGGCTACTTTTCGCGCGGTGGATACGGCGACGACGGGCCCTCCGTCGTTGGCGGCCGGGAGTTCCACGGGGTCGAGGGGCTTGAGCTGGGGCGCGGTCTCGCGGCTTGATCGGTCGGGCATCTCCAAGACTTCCTCGTCGCCGTGGTAGACGACGGGCGGCAGGTCGGGCAGGTCGGGCAGGTCGGTTGCGGATACTTCGATGGAGCCACTCGCCGAAGCGGACGAGGAGTAGGCCCGTTTGGTCCAGGTCTGGGTCCGGTTGCGTACCGTTTCCTGGAGCGCATCGCAGAACTCACCCATGGCACGGAAACGGTGCATACGATCCGCGACCAGTGCGTGCCAAAAAATCTTCTCGACGGCGTCGGACACCGCGAGACCGAGCGCTCTCGGCGTGGGTCGGCGGTGTGGGTCGGCGGACGCCACGGCTGCCGCTTCGACATCGCGGGTTTGGACGACCTGCCGGCCACCTCGCATCACTTCGATGAGAATGATGGCCATACCGTAGACATCTGTCCATGGTCCAATGGCGTATTCGTCGACTAGAAACTGTTCGGGGGCTGCGTAGTGATGGTTGTAGGGCTCGCGCACGATCGCTTCCGACTCCCGGCGGATGGAGGCGACCGTGGGTACGCCGCTGTAGCCCATGAGTTTGATCTTCACCCTAGGGCGGAGCACGTTGGCGAAAACCCAGAAGTTCGCCGGTTCGATGTGGCGATGCACGATGCCGTGGTCGTGAGCTTGGGCGACGACTCTCATGGGTGCCTCGAGCAAATCCACCGAGTCGGCCACCGAGAGGCCCGGTCGGCCCTCGTCATCTTGCGTGGCGAGATGCCAGGCCAAGGAGGCGCCGTGCACCGGTTCGAGCACTGCGAAGGGTACTTGAAGTCCGCCAGGAAGCACCGCAAGTTCGGCGCCCGCCGCCGCACGCACGACGGCCTCGTTCATGCGGGACATGTAGGCCATCGTATTGGCGGCCCGTACGAAGTTTTGCTGAAGCGTGTGCCGCACGTCTGGGCTGACGCCAGGCGGGCCCAGAAAAAATCGAAGCGAGACGTCCGATCCGCTCTCATGTTCTCGCCCGTGGAAGAGCGGGCAATGGTCACGCGAGGTGATGAGTTGTCCCACCGTGTAGCGGTTGTTGATGGTGGTGCCCACCAGGCTCGTCGGGTCGACCGCGCTCATGAAGGAGGTTGTAGTGCACATCGGAGGAGCCTCCACGTGATTGGGGGTCACGGAGGCGCAGTTTTGCCGTTTCTCAGGACGGGCGGCGCCGGCGTGCCCCGGCGTGGGCCGTCGCATGCACGGTGTCCTATGTGCCGCCGCGGGTCGTCGATCATGTCGTGCCGGGCCGGCGACAGGGGGGTGGTCATACGCACGAGTGGGGGAGACCCAGGCGATCGACGAGAAATGCCCAGTCGATCGCCACTTCGTGGAGGTAATCGAATCGACCCGAGGCACCCGCGTGACCCGCTCCAAGATTGGTATGCAGCAGCAGCCAGTGGTCGTCCGTCTTCTCGGATCGAAGCCGCGCCACCCACTTGGCCGGTTCCCAGTAGCCTACCCGAGGATCAGCCAGTCCGGCGGTGACGAGTAGGTGTGGATAATCGGTGGGGGTTACGTTGTCGTAGGGTGAGTAGCTCCGGATCACATTGTAGGCGGCTTGCTCCGCGGGGTTGCCCCACTCCTCGTACTCCGGGATGGTGAGCGGCAAACTCGCGTCGAGCATCGTATTGAGACAATCGACGAAAGGTACATTCGCGATCATGGCGTGGAACAGGTCCGGTCTTCGGTTGGCCACAGCACCGATCAACAGGCCGCCCGCGCTCCCCCCTTGCGCGGCCAGCCGATCCGCACTCGTATAGCCTTGTTCGATGAGATGCTCGGCGCATGCGATGAAATCGCTAAACGTGTTCTCTTTGTGCTCCAGTTTGCCGTTGTTGTACCAAGTGCGTCCAAGTTCGTCGCCGCCGCGTACGTGCGCGATGGCCCACGTCGCCCCCCGGTCGAGTAAGCTCAGTCGTGGGGAGGAGAACCCCGCCTCCACGGCGTGGCCGTACGCGCCGTAGCCGTAGAGCACCAGTGGTCGCGGACCGGGAGAGGCGTTGGCGCGGCGTACGAGCGAGATGGGGATCTGGGTGCCATCCTCTGCGGTGGCGTGGATGCGTTCGCAGATGTAGTCGGCCGGATCGTGGCCCCCTACGACCTCCGCACGTTTCTTCATCTCCCGTCGTCCGGTGTCGAGGTCGTAGTCGTAGATCGTGGTGGGGGTGGTGGGCGACGCGTATACAAAGCGCAAGGTGCCGGTGTCGTAGCACGGGTTCTCCCCGCTGCCGACGGCGTAGGTCGGGTCTGCGAAGTCGATCCGAGACGACGGCTTGGTCGTATCCTTCGGCATCACGACGGCACGCGTGAGGCCACAAGACTTCTCCCACACGACGATGTGGTCCTTGAACGCGTCGACGTCCACGAGTAGAACATCTTCTCGATGCGCGACGAGGTCGCGCCATGACGTGTGACGAGGCGTGTCGATGGGAGCTTGCACCAGGCGGAAGTTGGTGGCCCTGTCGTTGGTGAGAATGAGAAAACGATCGCCGTCGTGCTCGACCGCGTACTCGATGCCGGATCGGCGACCTGCGAGGACTCGCGGCATATCCAGTGGCGCATCGCTGCGGATGACGTGGCACTCCGACGTGACCTGGCTGTTGAGACCGATCACGATAAAAGCCTCGCTTCGTGTGCCGTGAATGGTCAGGTAGAAGGCTTCGTCGTGCTCCTCGTACACGACCGCGTCGGATGAGGTCGGCGTGCCTAATACGTGACGGTGGGCACGAAAAGGACGATGGGCTTCGTCGAGGGTGTCGTAGAAGAGGTGGCGCGAGTCCGAAGACCACACCAACGATGTGCCGCAGCCATCCAGCGGGGCGTCGACGAGTGCCCCGTTGCCGAGATCCTTGATGAACACCGTGTGGATCTCGTCGCCCGCTCGATCCACAGCGAATGCCATGCGTCGCTGATCGGGGGAGATGGCGAAGCTTGGCAGGTCGAAATAGTCGTGGCCGTCCGCGAGTTGGTTCTCGTCGAGGAGGATCTCTTCGGGCGCCCGCATGCTGCCTTGTCGTCGACAGTGGATCGCGTACTGGAGGTCGGTTTCCGTGCGTGAATAGTAGTAGTAGCCGTGTTCGTACACCGGCGCGGAGCAGTCATCTTCTTTGACCCGGCCTCTCATCTCCGAGGCGAGGGCAGTACGCAGGTCACCGGCGTCCGTCGCTAAGACCGCTTTCGTGTGGCGGTTTTCCGCTTGTAGGTACGCCAGTAGTTCCGGGTCGTCGCGGTTGCGCATCCACGCGTAGTCGTCGGTGCAGGTATCCCCGAACAGAGTGCGGGTGACCGGGAGAACCTTGGCGATGGGCGGTGGGGGACGCATGGCTGCGGGTATAGATCACTCCCGTGCGGGGCACGACGGGCATGCGCTGGGGCCGGACCCCCTGCGTCGCGTGTGAACCTGCGACAGCGGGTGCAGGGCGCGTGGCGCCGGCGCAGGTCCGGCAGCGTAGGGAGAGCGCACGGCCGCGCGCGTCCGGACGTTCGAAACGTAGTTGCGCATCCGCAAACAATGTTGCGCGGATGGTGGAAAGTGTTGGCGACCTGGTGTCATATAGGTTGCCGCATGGACAGCATTGCCTTCGACGGACCGGTGGACGCGGTGCGCTTTTGCGCGACCCGGAGCCTGGGTCTAGGGGCGGAGGGCGGCGCATGGTGTGCGGAGGACCAGCGGCGGGGGGGGCGTCCGGTGGTGCTGAAACGGGTGGAGCCCGGGCGACGATTTCGGGTGGAGCGCGCGTTCCAGATGCTACGTCGCGTCTCCTCGCCCCATCTGCCCGCTGTGTTGGAACTGCTGGAAGAGCCAGATGGGGGCGGATGGTTGATCAGCGAGTATCTCGAAGGCGCACCGCTGTGCGCCGGGCCGGCTCCGTTGCCGGAGGCGCTCGCCGACGTACTCGGGGTCGGACACGCGCTGGCAGCGATGCACGCTTGCGGCACCCATCACGGGGACGTGAGCGCGAACAATGTGATTCGCGTGCCCGATGGCGCGGTGGTGCTGACCGATTTTGGCCAGGTGGGGGAACGGGGATGCGGTTCGCCGGGCTTCCTCGCGCCGGAGGTGCTCGCCGGGGGTGGGGGGCCGGATGCGGACCGCTTTGCACTGGGCTGCCTGTTCGCTTGGAGATTGTTCGGTGCGGTGCCGTGGCATGATCCCGCCGCGGTCGCCAGGCTGGGAGGGCACGGGGATGTACGGCAGCGCGTGGGCGAACTCGCTAGCGATGCCGGCGTTCGCTTGCCAGGCGCGATCCTTGAGTTGTTCGTCGCCTTGCTTCATCCCGATCCCGCATGCCGGGAGAGCGATCCGCGGCGGCTCGTCGCTCGACTTCAGCAGCTCGGCGATGCGGCGCGACAGGGGACCGACCTCGAGGCTTGCACCCGTTGGTGGCCACCTCGCCGTTGGCCCTATCACGGCGTGTGTGTACGCTCTCTGGCCGCCACGCTTGCGGGTGAACGACCGCCCCGGTTGATCGCGGTGGCTGGACCGCGCGGGTCCGGGCGCCGGCGCCTCATCGAAGAGGTTGTGCACAGTTTGCAACAGCAGCGGCACGGTTTCGCCAAGTTATGCGACGCGGCGCACGTCGGTGTGATGCTGGGTATGCCGGCGGCGAGTTGGCTATTGGCCTGGATGGAGGGCGGCGCCGAGACCCCGCCGCAGGTCATCGGGGTGGTGGGTGAACTTGTGTGGCCGGATGCTGCGACCCAAGACCTGTCCTTGCGGGTGGCCATGTTGCGCAGTGGGGCACAATGGTCCCGCTCGATCCTCGTCGTTGCCGTGAGTATGGAGGACGCGGAGCAGCTGCGGCGGGTAGGGCCCACGGTGCGGGTGGTGGATGTGTTGCCGTGGACACGGGAGGACGTGGCGATCGTCTTGCAACCGGTGCTCGACAGCCCCGACTTCGAGGCGTGGGTGGATCTCACCTATGCGTTGAGTGGTGGCTGGCCCGCACGAGTCGTGCGGGTGGTGGAAGCCTGCGCCCGCCGCCGTTTGGAACGACCCGATGCCGCCCTCGTACGTGAGGCGTTCCATGCGGAAGAGTTGGGGCTGCCCCCGGCTCAGGCGCTTGCCGTCGTGCGTTCGACTTGGGGGGCGGACGATGATCTGATCGACCTACCGCCTCACCTTTTGTCGGCCGACGGCCGACCCTTCGACGCCGTGGTGCAGGAAGCTCGCCGGGCGATGGGAAAGGGCAGCGTGGTGGACCTCGCGCGGGCTGAGGTCGAGGCGCGCCGGCAGTCGGGTCGAGCGCTCAGTTTGGAGCTCGTGATCGACACAGAGCGACCCGAACTTGTGGCGAAACACCTCATTGATCTCGATCCCCTCCCTCCTCTCGCGTTGGCCTGGCTTCTCGCTGGTGGGGCGAAGGAAGTGGAGGAAGGGGTGCGATTGACCGCGGCACGGGCCTACCGGGCGCAGGGTCGTCCGCAGGATGCGTTGTCTCTGACCCGCAACGTTGTGGGATCGCCGGCGGTGCATCACGAATCGGCCCGGGCGCTGAGTGACCTTGGGCGCCAGGACGAGGCTCTGGCGGAGCTCGCATGCGTTTCGAGTTCCGCGACGTGCGAGGACCTTTCGTTGCGAGCCCGGGGCCTCAGGTGGCGGATCCTCGCCGACTTGGGCCGAGCGGAGGTGGCCCTCGACGAGGCGGTCGAGTGGTGGGGAGCCGGGTTGCACCGGGTCGGGATCGGGGCTGCAACAGCCTGCCTGTGGGCCGGCTTCGCGGCGAATCAAGCGGGGCAGGGGGGGGCGGCTGATGCCTGGCTTGACCGTGCCTCCCGGGCGCTACCCGAAGGTGAGGCGTGGGCACGGGAGGCTTCGTCCGTTCGCGCGCGGCTACTTCAGGTTCGGGCGAGTCACGCGTACGTTCGGGGGCAAAACCATCTCGCGGCCCGTTCCTACCGAGAGGCTGTGGTGGCGTTTGAGGTGGCGGGGGAGCCGGTCGGAGGGATGCTGGCAGAAGGCTGCCTCGTGGCTGTGGCCGTCTCTGCATGCGGTTTCGATGAGGGGGCGCAGCGTGGGCGCGCGAGCTTGCGGGCACTGATCGCCAGCGTGCAGATCAACGCGCTACCTGGGGCCTTACTCAATTTGGTCCTCTGCTTGTGCCGGCTGGATCAACTCGACGAGGCCGAGCGATGGGTTGAGACGGTCGGTCAGCTTGTCGCGGCCAGCGGGGATGCTTCGCCTGTCGGTCGCGCCCGGCTCGCTCGCACCAAGCTCGAACTCGAGTGCGCCCATGCTCGGGCGGGCGCGGTGGAGGGGACGACGCTCACAGCGAATGCGCCGTCGTATCTCCGTTTCCGGGACGTCGCGCTGTGTTGCGAGGGGGCGAACCTCCCGTCCGAGGCAGCGGAAACGTGGCTGCGAGCGGCCGCTGGTGCTCGGGCGAGTGGTGACCTGCAACACGCTCGATCTGCGAGTGATCGGGCTTGCGAACTGGCTGAAGCCCTCGACGATCCGGCGATCCGGCACCGCGTCGCGCTCGATAGGCTGGTACTCGCTGGCAGCGACCGCGACGCGCCGTCTCGACGCGCATGCGCGATGATCGTCGCTTCCCTACCCGCGCCAGCAGCGTTGCGTGCGCGGGGGCAGCTTGATCTCGCTTGGACACACGACTGCTATCTGTTGCTTGCCAATCATGGATCTTCGCCGGCGCGCGTTCGGGCGCGGCGAGCTATCTGGAGACGTGCTCGAAAGACGATGGAAAATATTGTGGACAATGTCACTCGTATCGATCGTGGTCCCGTGCGCGCGAGCCTTGTCGCTGAACTCGAGGGTGTGGACCCGGTGGCAAGTCTCGCCCCCTCCGAGGAGGGCGAGCACGTGAGGGGCGCCGACGTGGCCCCGGTCGGCGCTCCAGGACAGGCCGCCGCAGCGGCGCCGAATCGAGCGGAGCGCCTCTTGCGGATGTACGGTCGGTTCGCGCGAGAGGAGGATATCGAGCTGTTGCTCGACCAAGTGGTCGAAGCCATGATGGAGCTCACCGACGCCGAGCGTGCGGTGGTGGTGGTCGGTGAAGGCAAGGATCGCGTCGAAGTGGCGCGTGAGGTGGATCGGCAGGCCGACGCCATCAAGATTTCGCGTTCGATTCTAGAGAAAGTCGTGCAAACCGGGGACGCGGTGCTCAGTGTCGATGCGGCCGAGGATGCACGCTTCGGCGATTCTCGGTCGGTGAGTCACCTGAACCTGCGCTCGGTACTTGCAGTCCCGCTTGTGTATCGCGGCCAGGTGCTGGGGGCGGCGTACGTCGATCATCGCCTCCGGCGCGGGGCCTTTGGTGATGACGACTTGGGATACTTGGAGGACTTTGCCAACCTGGCCGCATTGGCCGTGGCGCATACGCGGGCCTTGGGGGCCGTGCGTGCGCAGGCGAGTGCGCTCGAAAAACAGCAGGAAGTGCTGGCTAGTTTATTGGCTGAGCGTGAAGCCGAGGTGTCGGACCTCCGCAGCGAGGTGCGGCGATCGGGCGAGGTGCGGGCCCAGTATCGTGGGATGATCGGGGGTTCCGACGCGATGCAGCGGGTGTTTGCGCTGATCGATCGTCTCGGAGATTCCACGGTTGCGGTGGTGATCTACGGCGAGAGTGGCACCGGAAAGGAACTTGTGGCGCGGGGGATTCACGACGCCGGATCTCGTCGTGATCGGCCTTTCGTCGCCGAAAATTGTGGCGCCGTACCCGATACATTGCTCGAGAGCATCCTCTTCGGCCATGCTCGCGGCGCGTTCACAGGTGCCGATCGGGCGCGGGTGGGGCTATTCGAGGCGGCGCAGGGGGGGACCATCTTTCTCGATGAAATCGGCGAGATGAGTGCCGCGATGCAAACGTCGCTGCTCCGCGTGTTGCAAGATGGAGAGGTGCGTCGAATTGGCGAAACGAAATCGAGGCGGGTCGACGTGCGCGTGATCGCGGCGAGCAATCGTCGCCTCGAAACCCTCGTTCGAGACGGAAAATTTCGGAACGATCTTTACTACCGGGTCCAGGTGGTGAAGGTCGATCTTCCCAACCTGAGAGATCGTCGCACGGATATCTCGCAACTCATCGGACACTTTCTATCTCGCTACGGCGGCGAACACCTCACCGTGACGGCACACGCGAAGAGACTGTTGTGCAGTTATGGCTGGCCGGGAAACGTGCGCGAACTGGAGAACGAGGTGCAACGTTGGGTGGTGCTAGCGGAGGACAAGGTGCGCCCCGAGGATCTGTCGCCGGCGATCCTCGAGGCCCTCGAAGGGAGAAGCGAGGATCCGGACGATCTCCGGTTGCGCGTGCGTGTGGATCGACTCGAGCGGCGTCTCCTCGCTCGTGCACTCGAGCGCACGCAAGGCAACCAAACCAAGGCTGCCGCTCTGCTCGGCTTGAGTCGCTTCGGGCTGCAGAAAAAGTTGCGACGACTGGATCGTGTCGATGCGGAGTCGGTTGGCGAGTCGGCGTCCGCGTCGACTGCGGATTTGGAGCATGCCCCGCAATCGTCAATTTTGTTGACTTCGGGCCGAGAGAGACCTTGATGAGCCAGGCGACCTGGCGCCCCCACGACCCCGTGATCAGAGGTCAGCACTTGTGGCCCGTGCTCTGCTGCGAACGGTCGGGGGCCGGTATGGCTGCCAAGCCGGCCACCGCATCCTTGTCGGAATCTTCGACCAACGGGAGGAATCATCGTGCGAAACCGCCGAACAACTAGCGCCCCCGCGTCCGTCATCTCTGGTCTGATGCTCCTCGTCGTCGCCGGAGTCGTGGCGTTGGCTTGCAAGCCGGTGAGCTTTTATCGCCGGCCGCCTTCCCTGCGCGGGGTGGGCGTCCCCTTGCCGCCGCCATCGTTCCGCGCTGGGCAAAGGATCTCCGTGAGGGTTGAGGGTGTGCTGCCGCTGTCGAGTTCGCATCCGCAGACGTTTGTCTATCTGTGGGAAGATCTGGATCAGAGCGGCTATTTCGTGCGTCCCGACGCGGATACGGGCGAGTTCCTGTTTGAGGATGTGCAGGTCACAGTGGGCGAAAGCTGTCTCGACACGCACTACGTCGACGGTCTGGACGACGAGGACAGCGGGATTGCGTACTACAAGGTGGAGCTGCGAACCGAGCCCGATATCTGCGAGCAACCGAACTGTTCCGCGCCGGACACGATCGGGGCCTGTGTTTGTCTGGTGAAGTGGGGATCGGGCTGCTGACGACGCTCCCGCGCTGATACTCTCCGCATGTGGCGGGCCTCATCGGAGTCGCGTTGGCCTGCCTCGCCGCGGCGGTGTGGCGGCGCGTCGTGGGTATTTTTGGTGCGGGTCTGCGAGGGGCGGCGCTGGCTTTGTTGGGAACGATGGGCCTCGCCGGGCTCGTGGGGATCCTGCTCGGCTGGGCGGGGGCATTCACGCCTATTTGGCTCGTTGGGGGCTGGTCCTTCGCGGCGGCATGCGTGGTTGCGTGGCCCTGTCGGGCGCCTCGCGGCCTGGTGCCGATGGGTGGGGGGGGTCCTCCATCCGCCTCTTGGGTAGGTGGGGGCCTGTTGGTGTTGCTCGGCGTGGGCGTGATGCTTCGCTCTCCCCCTATGGAGGTGTCGTTGGCGGGGAGGGATCAGGGATCATACGCGTTGCGCGGCCATCAGCTCGCTCGTACGGCCCGCTTCGATGGGCACAACCCCGCTGTGCGCCGCCTCATCGGTGGCGCACAGTCTCGCTCTCACGTCACGGACTTGTACCCCAAAGCGTCCGATCCCTACCGTCAGGGCCTCTACGAGGCTGCCTATCGTCCGGGGTGGTATCTCGCGGACGTCGAGGCCGGTCGCGTTGTGCCCCAGTTCTTGCATCTGCAGCCGGTGCTGTTGGGTATCGGAACCCTACTGTCTCCTGCCTACGGCCAGCGAATCGTGGTGTGGATGGAGGGCCTGGCGGCATTGCTCGCCTTCGCGGCCCTGTCGCGCAGCCTGTGGCCGTCGGGACCCTACGCGCTGCTGGCGATGGCGATGTACGCCCTGTCACCTCTATTGATCTGGACCCAGCGCTTGCCATTGACGGAGGGGATCACGGGTGCGCTGTACGCGGGCGCGGGCGTGGCGTTCTTGCAGGCACGTGCCGATTCGCAGGCCGCGAAGTCCGTGGGGGATCGGGTGTCACGGGATGGCAGGCCCATCACCCGGATGTACGCGGTGCGGGCGATGGGGGCGACGACGTTCGGAGCCGCGCTGGTTGGACTGACCGCTTGGACCCGGGGAGACGCTTGGCTGGCGGCTCCCGTTGTGCTGGCCACACTATGGCTCCGCCCCCGATCCCACGGCCAGCATGTTGCCGCGTGGGTGTACGCGGCCGCCGTGGCCGGCAGTGTGACCGTCCACGCGTATACGGTGTATCCGTACCTACACGATGAGTTCATGAAGCAGCTGCCGCTGCGGTTGGGCGCGGGGCCCGGTTTGCTGCTGGGACTCGCCGGTGGCGGCGTGGCGGCGTGGTGGATCGTGGACCTGTGGGTGGGTCGGCTAGCGAGGCTGCGGCCCAAAATCTTGCAGCGCGTCCTGTGTCGGGCACGTTGGTCCGTCCCGCTCCTCGTCGGCGGCGGTGTGGTCGCGTATCTCGCCCAGGGCAGGAGTGACGTCGCACCCTTCGCGCGACTTGGCGCGCTGTGGCCCATGCTCGGGCCCTGGCTCGCGGCGACGGCCGTGATCGGCGGTGTGGGGGTGATCAGGCGCTGGCGACTTGAGGCACGCGGGGACGTGTGGCTATTGGCGTTGTTGCTGGGACCCGCGTGTATGTTTCCCTTGTTCGCGCACCGAAATATCGCGCATCTCCACTTCTTCTACTACGGTCGCTACCTGGTGCCGGCTGTGTTGCCGGTGGCGATGCTTGCTACCGTCGCGTGCACGCGCGAACTGCTGGGCGCGGCGTGGCTGCAACAACGTGCAAGATGGACCCGTGGGCTGGCCGGTGGCTTGATGGCCCTCGTGTTGCTCGCTGCGTCTGCGGCTCCGCTGGTGACAGCGCCCCAGCTGCGAGTCGAAGAGCATGTGGGCGCGCGGGAGGTGGTCGATTGGATCGCGGCTCGTATCCAACCAGGTGGGGTGATCCTCGCGGGAGGAGAGGGCTGGCACCGCGCCCACACCTTCAACCAGATCGGCGGCGCGCTCGAAATGATACACGGAGTGGCGGTGCTCCCGTACCATTCTCGAGAGAGGGCGCACGCCACCGCCGTCGCGTTGTTCGTCGGTCATGACGCGGCAGAAGATGGCCCGGTGTACCTACTCGTCGACGAAGCGACGCGGCCGTACATGCGTGACGACGGACGGCGCGTTGCCATGGTGGACGACGACCTGGCGCCGGGGCTACGTGCGGTGCGCTATTCGTTTGTGGAGTTCGTGACCGAGGCCTTGCGGGGGTCGCGAGACGGCCTGCCGCGACAGGTTGTGCGCCATTCACTTCGGCTGGTGTTGATCGAGATCGAAGCGGCGGACTCGATGTCGGTCCCCGGATCGGGTGTCCTCGGCGAGCTGCCGCCCGCTGAAGTATGGCGACCCTCGCTAGAACGCGCGCCCGAGCCGGACAGCCTGCTCGTGGCGCCCGCCGGTTGGGTGGAGCGTCGCGGCCCCCTCACTTGGGTGTCGGGGCGCGTGCTCTCGCGACGCAACGTCGGCCAGCGCTTGGTAGCGATCGTCGAAGGGAGATCCATCCGACTGACGCCTGCGCGACCCGTTGGTTTTGTCTCCCGGCCGGTGGGCCCCACCGGTGGCGAGGTGGACCTCCTGGTGATGCTGCGGGACGTCGTCAATCCAAGCGGTGCGGCGATCGAGGTTTGGGCGAGGGACACACAAATCGGCGTCGTCGAGCCGCCCCTACGTCACGTGGGGTACTGGCGCGCGCCGGCGTTTCGTTGGATCGTGGCCGAGGGGTCCTCTCAAATTTCGCTGCGCTGGGGGCCGCGCGCAACGGAGGACAGCGTTGCTTTCGTCCGAGACGTGGCCGCGTTCTCGCGCTAGCGGCAGGCGGCTCGAATGAGAGGGTCGCGTCGACAAGGGCACGCGGCGGCTCGCGTGCGGGAGAGAAGGAAAGGGGAGGCCCGGCCCGCGGAGTTCGGCGAGCCGGCGCGCTGCTAGGGCGTGATCTTGCTCCGCTTCGCCTTTGGCGGCAAATAGATCGTGAAGCCGAGGCTGAAGTTGGCGTTGTGCACGATCACGCGGTCGCTCCGGTCGATGACGGGCGGCACGTCGCGGATGGTCGCGTTGAGGCCGGAGATGTTGTGTCGGATGATGGTGTCTTGGACCTCGGGGTTGAGCGCGAGCCAGTCGGTGAGAAACAGATGGAAGCCGGCGCCAAAGGCTGGGCCGCTCTTGAGGCCTGTTTCTGGAGAGACGGGGTGCAGGGCACACTCGGTCAGCGTTTTGCCGTTGCTGGAAGACGCGTTGCATGCGTCCGCGTTGCTCGTCTGCGTGCTCACGGCGTCGGGGTAGGCTTCGACCCAGTTGGTGAACCCGTACCCGCCCCACAGATAGAGATCGTACTCGGTGAACAGGGCCTGGAACAGTCCCAGTTTGCCGGCGAAGGGGGTGAAGGCGAGGCCCACCGAGCTTGTCCAGTTGAGTCGGGTGACACCGGCCTTGAAATCATGCTGCAGCGGAGCCGGGTTGTCGCTCTCGGCGAGCGGGCGCTCCAGGCCGTTGGCGCCGCCGGTGATCTGCCTGCCGACGGGCAGGGCCCCACCGAGCAAGTCGTCGGTGAGCTTGGTCTCGGTGTCCACAGCCCGATAGTCGAAGTCGCCGCGCACACCGAGCCAGTCTGTGATGTCAAACCTTAGCTTGGCGCCGGCGAAGGCGACGTGCGTGAAGGGTTGTGACAACGTCAGCGTTGCGCGGGGCGTCACTTGTAGGCGCAGCTTACGTAGCTGCAGTTTGCTGACGACGATCGGCTTGCCATCGAGCACGCCGGGCTTGCCATCGCCCGCCGCGTGGGCGACGGCCGAGTACAATAGGCTCGCGGGGAGCACTGCCCCGATGAACTTGAGCTTGCGCTGGATCTTTACGTTCACGTTCATCTTCTCCAAGTACTAGCGGCGTGTCGAGTAGCGGAAGCGCGGGGGGAGGTACAAACTGATTCCCAGGTACAACATGGTGTTGAACGCAAGGTTCTGGAACGACTGAGCCTTTGCGGCCTCCGCATCGTCGAGGGCTGGATCGTCCACTTCGTCGCCTTCGCCGCTCGTGGCGGGGCCGCGATTGCGCGGTTCGTATTTATCCATCCACGCCCAGGTACGGACCATGAAGTTGAACGATACGAAGTCCGCACCCTCGAGGTAGAAACGCGCGCCGACACCGATGTTCCCCTGCGGCAAGATGTGGTCGAAGGGATCGTGCAGTTTCCCGAATCGGGGGAGGATGCGCGAGTGGATCACGCCGCCGCCCAACTGGGTGTTGGCCTCCCAGTGCATGAGAGAGCGGTTGAAGACCGCGATCTTGCCATAAAATGGCTCGTAGGTGATGGCCGCACTCGCCTGCCACAGGTACTGGTTGGCCGTGATCAACATGCCTTCCTGGTACCGGATACGATCGTATGCCGACGTTTCGGCCCCTAGGAATCCATGGCCGTGCAAGCCGAGGGCCAATCGGTTGGTGAGCCAAAGATTGGCTTCGAGGCCCACTGAGTAGTGGCGCACATAGGGATCGTTGACGCTAAGGCCGAACTGGGGCTGCAGTTCCACACGGCGGACCTTCTTGCCGTCCTCTCGTTTGAACACGTTGAGGAACGCTTGTCGCTGTACGACGATGATCATCTTGCGATCGATGCGTTCCTGGTCGATGGCGCTGACGTTGGTCGCGCCGTCGGCCGAGTTTTTTGCCACTGCGTCGGCGCCAGCTTCCGCCTCTGCTTTGCTTGAGCCGTCACCGAGGAAGCTGGTGTCGAACTTGACGTCCGCACCGGCTTGGGTCTCGCCCTTCGCGGGCGGAGCCTCGGCGTCCATCTCGTCCTCTTCGAGGATGAGATCGCCTTCGTCGCCGTCGCCGTCGTCTTCGGCTGCGGGCTCGTCGCTCGATTCAGCTCGCCGGTCACCGGCGTGGCCGAAGGCTTCTGTGGGGGAGGAGAAGATCAGCGCTGCCCATAGCGCAGCGGAGCCAGTGAAATGTCGTCGCATGCTCACCTCGAGAAGGGGGGCGTGGGAAAGTTGGTCGGGGAGACACCAGGTCGAGTCTCCGAAAATGAGCGAGGAATAAGTAGCTAGTGCCTGGACGGGGGTAAGAGACGTGTTGATTTTGGCAGCGGACGGTAACACACCCGAGCGGCCGCCCACAACCGGGCGCGAGGCGTGAGGCGGCCCCATCTCGTGGCCGGTTGATCCTCAGTTGATCCTCAGTTGATCCTCAGTTGATCCTCAGTTGATCCTCAGTTCAGCCAATTAAAGAGTCCTCTCGGAAGGGGCGCTCCAAAAGGCAGCGCGCATGCGTTCGTTGGCTCGGCCGGGGTGATCGGGTCGACTCTGCTGCGACCGAAACAGGGCGCTCCGTCGGGTTCAGAACCGCGAGTCTCGGGAGGTTGGCCCGCGACGGATCGGTAGCCTTGCTTGCACCTATGCTCGCTGTCGCTGTCCCCCAGCTCAGGGTGCCCGGATGAGGTGCTTCGGGGCGGACGGGTGGAGAGTTGGGTTTGGCTAGGGTTTGTTCCGGGGGCGCCCGGTTGGCTCCGCCCCGCGACCCCTTGCATGGGAACCGAGTAGGAGAGCGGGGTCTCCGGCTCTCGGCGTGTCGGGTGCAGTTACGCGGCTATTCCGCGGCGGCCTCGCGCGGTGACAGAGAAAAAAGGCCGTCGCAAAACGCGGTGACGTCGAACTCGCGCAGATCTTCTTTTGCCTCGCCGACACCGACGTAGCGGATCGGGAGGCGGAGTTCATCGCAGATCCCCAACACGATCCCACCTTTGGCGGTGCCGTCCAGTTTGGTGATCACAAGCCCGGTGTAGTCCATCGTCTCTTTGAAGATGCGCGCTTGGACCAAGGCGTTTTGGCCGATCGTGGCGTCGAGGGTCAGGAATGTGTCGTGGGGCGCGACGGCTGTCGGTCGGCCGATGGAGAGGGCCTTCCCGGCGGCGCGGCGGATCTTGAGGAGCTCGTCCATGAGTTCTTTGCGGGTGTGGAGGCGGCCGGCCGTGTCACACAACACGACGTCGTGCCCCTCGTTGCGAGCCCGTGAGATACCGCCGAAGATCACGGAGGAAGGATCGGAGTGATCGCTGCCAATGTGGATGTCGCAGCCTACGCGTCGCGCCCAGATCTCGAGTTGTTCGACCGCGGCGGCGCGGAACGTGTCACCCGCTACAAGCAACACCCGTTTTCCGGCACGGGCGTGCCGCGCAGCGAGCTTGCCCAATGTGGTGGTCTTCCCCACTCCATTGACGCCGATCATGAGCACGACGTAGGGCCCCGCCGGCGGATCGAAGTCCATGGGTGGTGCCGGGACCCGGAGTATCTCCTCGGTCGTGGAACGGATCGTCGCCCATACGGCATCCGGTTCCGCGACCTTCTCCCGGTCGAGGAGCTCTGAGACCCGTGAAAGTAGTTTTTCTGCCGTTTTCGTGCCGATATCGGCGCTGAACAGCACTTCCTCGACACTCTCTTTCAGCGCGGCGCTGACTCTTGGCCTGCCGCGGAACAACTGCGCGAGTTTCGCTACGAATCCGCGTCGTGTTTTTTCTAGGCCCGATCGGTATCGTTGCGGTTCGGTGGGGACGGCTGCGGTCGATGCACGCCCCGTCGGTGCCGCGGTCGCGGGCGAGGCCACCGGCACGGGGACGTGTGAATCGGTAGCGATGCCGTTTCCGGTTGGTCGGGGCGACGCGTCACCCGCGGACTCGGTGTGGAATCTCCCCTCACCCGAGGGGAGCGGTGGCGGAGCGAAACTGCCGGGTCGTCCATCGGGTAGCGTGTCCGGAGGCGTGTCGGATCGCGGCGCGGCACGCGTGTCGGATGCGGTCTTCTCTGGGGTTGCGGGGTGGGGGCGGTCGGCGATGCGCGGCGTACCGATCTCCGCCCGATGGCGGGCAGGCAACTCTGCTCGTTGTCTGCGACGGCGAACGACGAACCGGCCGATCGCACCCAAGACGAGGACGAAGACGGCGGAGAGGATCCATTCGAGCAGCATGATGCGGTGCCGAGGGTAGCCCATCGAGCCGTCCTGTGTGCACGAGATCGCGTCGAGGCGATCTGCTTCGGATCGACTTTGATTCGACTTCTTGTCGACTTGAAGGTGACTTCGGTACGACATCCATCGCCGGATGGGTCGGGTCGTCTTGAATCGATCGACGGGCACGCCGGCGATGCGATCCCCATTGGTGACGCGATCTCCGACGATCTCCGACGATCTCCGACGATCTCCGACGGGCGCGGAGGGGATCGCACGGGGTACCGAGAGGATTTCCAACTCGCACGTGGGGCGTACGCTCTCGCACGTCGAGCTGTGCGTTTTTGCTTTGCCGGGACCTGTCCGGGTGTTATCGGAAACGGGTACGGTTCTCGGGCGTACGTGGCGCAAAGCATGCGAATCAAGAAGATTGAGGTCAACGGGTTCAAGTCCTTCGCGGACCGTCAGGTGTTCCACATCGACGCGTCGGTCACCGGGGTGATCGGTCCCAACGGTTGCGGCAAGTCCAACTTGGTTGACGCGATCCGCTGGTGCTTGGGCGAGCAGCGCGCTCGACACCTGCGTGGTGCGGGTATGGCCGACGTGATTTTTGCGGGCACGGGCACCCGTGGGCCTGCGGCTTGCGCTGATGTCTCGATCAGTTTCGAGAACCAAGGAGATGTACCCGCGCCCTACAGCCAGTACGATGAAATCGTCATTGCGCGGCGCTTGTACCGGGATGGAACCAGTGAGTATCTCATCAACAAGGTTCCGTCACGGCTGCGCGACATCACCGACTTGCTGGCCGGCACCGGATTGGGCGCGCGCGGGTATTCGATCATCGAGCAGGGGCAGGTCGGCACCTTGGTGACGTCCAAACCAGAGACGCGCCGCCTCGTCATTGATGAAGCGGCCGGCGTCTCTAAATTCAAAAGCCAAAAGGCCGTGGCGGAGCGCAAGATCGACCAGACGCAGCAAAACTTGCTGCGGGTCACGGACGTGACCTGTGAACTCGAGGGGCGCATAGCGACGCTGCGCAGGCAGGCTCAAAAAGCCGAAAGGTACAAACGGTATCGCGACGAGTTACGTGATCTTGAGTTGTGGATCGCCGCGCATAAATATCTCGAGCTCTCGGGGGCCGGGCGCGTGCTGGGCGAGCGGTTCCGCGAGCTGGACGACAATGTCGCCGCGCTGCGATGTGAAACGACCGCGCGGGAAGCCCGAGGTGAGACCGAACGCCTGGCGCTAGCCGAGCGGGGTGAGACCTTGTCGAAGGCCCAGCAGCGCTGTTTCGACCTGGAAAACCGAGTCCAGCTACTCGAGCAGGACAAACGGTTTCATGGGCAGGAAGTCGAGGCCAACAAGTTGGCGATGGACAGCGCCGTCGCGGAGGTTGAGGCCGTGGGGCGCAGCCTCGCCGGTTTCGAAGCGGAGCTGGCGGAGGTGGTGGCCGAGGCCGCCCAATTGAGTGGAGAAGACTCGGGCAGTGGGAACTCCGACCGCATCGAGGTGTTGAGCCAGCGTCAATCAGAGATTGTGGCCCAGTTGGCTGCGAAACAGGTCGCGCGCGAGACCTTGCGCCGCGAGCAAAGCGATGCTGCTTCCGCGCGCGCAGGTTTGGAGGCTCGACTGGCCTCTCGCAAGGAAGGGCTCGCGGAGCTCGACGTTCGGATCGACGATTTGGCGAGCGAGCGCGACCAGGCCCAGGGGCAGTTGGAGTCGTCCCGAGAGGAGTCGTCGAGCGCCAGGAAGGAGTTGGCAACACATGGGGCGCAGCTGGCCGAGGCACGCGATGGGCGGCTAGCCCTCGACCGCGAGCGTGTAGAGCTGCGCGAGGGTCTCGAGAGCGCCGACGTGGAGGTCGAGACGGCGCGCAAAGAGTTGTTGCGCGCGCGTACTCGGCGTCAGTCACTCGAGGAGATTCAAGCCCGGTACCATGGTTGCGCCAGCGGAGTTCAGCTGGTGATGCAGCATCGAGAACAGCTTGGGTCGGAGCTTGGCTCGGATGCGGCGGGTCGGCCGGGCGAAGCGAGAGCCGGTGACGATGCGGGGTCGAGCACCGCGGTGCTCGGCATCATGGCCGATTTTGTGTCCGCGCCGGCCAAGTTCGAACCGGCCGTCGCCGCGGTTCTCGGCGATCGTTTGCAAGGTGTGGTCGTAGACGCTCCGGCTACGGGCGCCAGCGGTGTGGAGTTGCTGAAGCGAAAGCAAGAGGGGCGGACCGCGTTTCTACCTACGATCTGCAGTGATCCAAAAGCCAACATCCGCGCCGTCGCGGCCGTGGGGGGGGCGGGTGCTTCGGGGGGGGCGGGTGCTTCCGAGGCGGGGAAGATGATGGGGTGGTCCACTCCCGAGGGAGCGAAGAAGAACGTCGGTGGTGGCGAGATCGAAGTGGTGGATCTCTCGCCCGCAGACACGGAGCTGGCGGAGCTCGAGTCGAAGCTACTGGGCTGCGAAGGGGTGCTCGGACGTCTCAGCCAGTTGGTTGAGGTCGATCCGAAGTTGCGGGGCTTGGCAACGGTACTGTTCGACGAGACGGTGGTGGTGGACGACCTGGGACGCGCGCTTTCGCTGTGGCAGAGCGGTACGCTGCGCCACACGCTTGTCACCCTCGACGGCGACCGCCTCGAGCCTTCGGGTGTCGTGGTCGGCGGCTCGAGCAACGCCCTCGATTCGGCGCTGCTCCAGCAAAAACGTGAGATCCGAGAACTCGAGCAAATCGTCGCGGAGCTCGAGGATAACCTCGGGCGCGTCAAGGGTCGGCAGCAGGTACTGGCGGAGCGCCTTCGCGCGGTCGAGGTGGCACGCGAGGCGACCGAGACCGAGGTGTTGGCGCTGGAGAGGCTTCGGATCGACGCGCAGAAGCGATGCGAGATGAGTGGCGCGACGTCCCAGCGACTCGAGCGCGCCATCCAAGTCCTGGAGGGGACGCGGGATCAGCTCCAGGTCACGTTGGCGCGGCGTAGCGAGGAACAGGTCGAGATCGAGTCGGAGCTCGCCCGGCTAACGGAACGTGCGCCGGGCTTGCTTGAGGAAGTTCGTTCCGCGGAAACGGATGCCGATGCTCTGGCGGGGCAGGGTGACGAGGTGGCGACTGCGCTCACCGAAGCCAAAGTGGAGCTGGCGCGCTGGCAGCAACAACGGGATGCCGTCGTCGCCGCGCGGAAACGTTTGGAGAAACAAGTAGCGAGCGAGAAAGATCGAATCCGTCGACTCGAGGCCTCCGTGGAGGGAGGCCTCGCCAAATCTTCCAAACTGGAAGCTGCGATCGCCCGAATGATCGGGGAGCACAAACAGATTCTCGAAGACCACGAGCAGGCAACGACGGCCAAGCATGACGCGTCCGAGGGACATGAAGCCGCCCGTATCTCTCTCGATGAGCTGGATGCCTCGGTCCGTAACCTTCGGGGAGACCTTGAGGCGCAGCGCGAGCGGCACGCTGAAGTTGAGCTTGGGGTGCGCGAACTGGAGATGGAATGCCGCCATCTCGAGGCGGATATCCGCGACCGTTTCGATCAGGAGCTGCGAGATGTGTTGATCGACTACCACGATCGCGGACTCGCCGATCGAGCCGAGAACGCCCGCAGGAAGGACCTCAAACGCATTTTATCGCGCATGGGTGAGGTCAACCTTACTGCGATCGAAGAGTTTGAGGAGGTGTCGCAGCGCTTCGACTACCTCACTCACCAAAAGACCGATCTGGAGCGCGCCATCGCCCAGCTTCACGAGGCGATTGAGAAGATCAACGCGACGACACGAGAGCGGTTTGTCGCCACATTCAAGGCGGTGAACGAGCACTTTCAAACCCTGTTTCCGCGACTTTTTCGCGGCGGGCGTGCCGAGTTGGTGATGACCGACCCGTCGGATCCCCTCAATACCGGCGTTGAGGTCATGGCTCAGCCACCCGGTAAGCGCGTCGCCAGTCTCGAGCTGCTCAGCGGTGGGGAGAAGGCGCTGACTGCGGTGAGCTTGATCTTCGCCATCTTCCTCACCAAGCCGAGCCCCTTTTGTTTGCTCGACGAGGTGGATGCGCCGCTTGACGATGCGAACGTGGGGCGTCTGATTGACCTTGTGAGCGAGTTGTCGGCCGGCACGCAGTTCATCGTGATCACGCACAATCGACGCACGATGGAAGCGGCGGACCGATTGTACGGCGTGACCATGCAGCAAAAAGGCGTGTCCAAGGTCGTCTCCGTCAACTTGCGCAAGACCTCCGAGCAGACAGCCTACGCCAACTAGGATCCGGTCGACGATGTCCGTCCGACCCGGCGTTTGCGATCTGCTGGTGTCGGGCGTCCGGGTGGCGGACGGTTGCGGTGGCGAACCTGCTCTTGCGGACGTGGCCGTGAAAGCGGGGCGAATCGTTGGCGTCGGCGATGGGGAAGCGTGGCATGCGATCGATCACATTCATGCCCCGGGACGCGTCCTCGCCCCCGGGTTCATTGATGTGCATGCGCACGATGATCGGGTTGCGATCTGCGATGGATCTATGCTCGCCAAAGCGAGTCAGGGGGTCACGACGGTGGTTGTGGGCAATTGCGGCTTGAGCCTGGCGCCTGCCGCTTTGCGCGAGGACCCCGTGCCGCCCCTCAACCTACTGGGTGCGGCGAGCGATTTCGCATTTCCTACGTTTGAAAGCTATGCGGAGCGGCTCGAGCGCCGGCCGCCGGCATTGAACGTCGTCGCGTTGGTCGGGCATTCCAGTCTGCGCCTGAGTCAGATGGCCAACTGGCGCGTTGCGGCACGCGGCGCCGAGCTGGATGCGATGCAGCGCATGCTGGACGATTCGTTGCGCGCCGGCGCGATGGGGTTTTCGACGGGGCTCGCCTACGCTATCGGTGGGCCTGCAGATCGACGTGAGGTGGAGGCTTTAGTACAGGTGTTGGGCACGCACGGCGGCGTGTACGCGACCCACCTCCGCGATGAGCACAAAGGCGTCGATCGTGCCCTTGCTGAGGCGTTCGATGCAGCGGCAGCGGGCGGGGTTCGGCTGGTCCTCTCCCATCATAAGTGCGCGGGGCCGGACAACTGGGGCCGAACGGGTGAAACACTGGCGATGATCGAGGCTGCGTCCGCGCGGCAGGACGTCGCTTGCGATGTGTACCCCTACAACGCCAGCTCGACGATACTCGAAACCTATATGCTAGATGATCGGGTGGACGTGTTGATCTCTTGGTCGGCGCCCTATCCCGAGTTGGCGAACCGCTATCTGCACGACATCGCTGCGGGGTGGGGGTGCAGCCAGGCGGAAGCGACGCTTCGGCTCCAGCCTGGAGGCGGTATCTATTTTTGTATGGATGAAGCGGACGTGAGGCGCGTCCTCTCTCATCCTCTGGCGATGGTGGGTTCGGACGGGTTGCCCCACGATCGTCACCCCCATCCCCGGCTGTGGGGCACCTTTCCGCGGGTACTCGGGAAGTATTGCCGGGAGGTCGGACTGATTTCGTTGGGCGAGGCGGTGCGAAAAATGACACGACTGCCGGCCGAGCGGTTTGGGCTCGTCGATCGTGGGCGCGTGGAAGTGGGGTTCACGGCGGATCTGGTGATGTTTGACCCGGTGACGGTGGGTGACACGGCGAGCTACGACGATCCGCGGCGACTCGCGGCGGGTATCGAACAGGTGTGGGTGGCGGGGGAGTCGGTCTACAACAAGGGCGTCTCGACCGGGGCGCGCCCGGGGAGATTGCTCCGCGGCCCCGGCTGAAGGTCCGAATGGGCATGTCTCGTCGACGCGGCCCATCTTGTGCCGCCGCCAGAGCGCCGCGTCGGCCTACGCTGGATCTCAGCCGGACTCTATCGTTCATGAGCCACGCCGAAGCCCGTTTCCCGCGTATCCGTACGGTCCTGATCGTCGACGACTCTACCTTCGCGCGACGAGCCTGCATGCTCTGTCTGCGGCTGGCGGGTCTCGCCGAGGATGCTACCTACCTGCAAGCCGTCGATGGCGGGGAGGCGCTAAAGATGCTGCAGGAGCAGCCGGTGGACCTGATCGTGTCGGATCTCAATATGCCCACTCTCGACGGTCGAGGCTTGGCAGCGGCCCTCGACGCGGAACCGCTGCTTCGAGATGTGCCGCTTCTGATCGTCAGCTCCGATCGGTCGAACGTAAGCGCGCGGGGCCTGCGTCACGGGCCCATCGCGGTGGCGCCGAAGCCCGTTTCCCCGGTTCGTCTCGCTCGCGCCATCGCCGATCTGTCGCCAGGGCATCCCGGGCCATTGGAGGTCGGCTCGATGCGCACGTCGATCGTCGCCTACAGCGCGGCCGCGTCCCAAGACGCGTGTAGCGAGGTTGGAATGGACGGATTTTTCGACAAAGGCACGCCGCTGACCCAGTTGCGCCAGCTGTGGGGGGAGTGGCTCCGATCGCGTTGTGACGCCGCCTAGTCCTAAAACAAGCGATAGGGAGGAGAGACTATGATCGGCTCGATGTGCGCGAGGCGTGGACGCAGATCCCCCGGCGACGGCGGTAGCCTCGCTCTGGTTGGGTCGGATTGTTGGGGATGCTCG
>JAZGFE010000082.1:0-29232 GCA_036479215.1 Nannocystaceae bacterium
GGAGAGCCATCCCGTCCAGACACAGCGCAGCGATCCAGGCGGGCGACGGGCGGCAGTTCAGCTGCCGGCGGTGCGGAGCGTTGGTGGTGCTGTGCCGGGACTGCGACCACGGCAACAGCTACTGCGGCGCGTCCTGTGCCCGGGCCACCCGGGCACAGAGACGGCGAGAAGCGGCGCGGCGGTACCAGGCCATTGCCGAGTCGATGCTAGCCGAGAGCAACTTTGCCTTCCCACCGAAGTGATAGTTGATGAGCGCCGCGTTCACGCCGGCTTGGGCCGCGATGGCGCGGCTCGTCGCTGCGGCCCAGCCTTGCTCCGCGATCAGGTGCTTGGCCGCGTTTACCAGGCGTGCTCGCGTCGCTTCGGCGTCTCGTGCGCCTTCCCGCGACGGGGGTTTTGGGGCAGCCACCGGTTGATCTTGTGCTAAACGATCGGCTAAAACAAGTGTTCAAGATGGAGGCAGACCATGACTTTTCGGCGTACCAGGCCCAAGACAGCGAGTTGACGCTGCGCGAGGGTATCGAGGAATACTTCGCAAGGAACCCGGGCCTCACGAAGGTCACGCCCGGTGATCCATCGGCGGAGCTGTTCTTGCCCCACGATGCTTGCCATGTGCTGTTCGGAACCAACACAAGCTTGGTGGAAGAGGGCATGACGGACATGTGGACGCTGCTGGGCAGCGATGTCGGGCTTCGGCGTTACGCCGGATTCACCAAGTATCTCGCCGAGATTGATCCCGAGGGATTGTCGCGTAAGTTCGGCTACTTGCGCATGACGGCGCATTTCTTTTTCGGTGTCCCGGCCATGTTGAGGGCCACATGGAGGGGTTGGCGGATGACCAAGAAATGGTGCTGGGATGACTACGAGGCCCAGCTTGGCCAGACCTTGGGCGAGCTTCGTCGGGAGCATGGAATCAAAGTGCTTCGCGCGCCGGGCTGGAGCTTGGCCGCCACCGCCGTAGGCCCGGAGCCGCACCAACTGGACGCACCGAGGTCGACCTGAGCCGAGACACATGACCCGAGCAAGCGGCGATCAAGCGCGACGGTCCGCGATGAGCCCTCCTGCGGTATGAGCACCGGGCGGACTTCGAAACGTGGGGACCCGATGAGGCAAAGTACGCCCCGCAACGCGCCTTCACAGCGACGTTTGCGACCAGGTGTGTGGTTTTCTCGCGGTCGGCCGGCGCCTACGCCAAGCCGTCGTCTCCCGAATCAAAAGGAGTTTTCGCCCGGGGTTTAGACGGAGACTTCGGAGGTGGTTTCGGAGGTGGTTTCGGCGGCGGTTTGGGGGACGATCTGGCATCCTGCGTGGGTTGTGCGGACTCGGCCACGGGTCCTGCCGACTCGAGCTGACGCCGAGGTAGCCCGCTCAACGTCGGCCGGCCCAAGCGGCCGCGCGACGCCGATGATGATGATGATGATGATGATGATGATGATGATGATGGCTCGGGGGCCCGGCCTGGAACATCGCCGGACGCTCCGCGCGGGCCGGACGGAGCGTCCGGCCCCCCCTCGCCACGCGTCACGTCCGAACGCAGCACGCGGTCCAACGCTGCCGGACGACCCGCATAGGTGCCACCTCGCGGTGCGCTTTGGACCCGAACCTGCCCACCGAGATATCTTGAGACCCCGTACACCAAGAGCGCAGCTAGAATGCCGCCGCCCACTACTTGATACGTCACGACCTCGATGGAAGTGCGACCCGCCGAAAGGGCGGGGCCGTACCCCGACAAACCCCAGGTCACGACCCCACCGGCGACGACCGACAAACCCAACAGGGTGAGCGCTGCTCGGTTTCCTGCACTTCGGTAGTCACCACGACGATCGGCGAGCAAGATCATGATCAGAAACGTCATGCAACCGAGCAGCAACCATGCGGCCGCGGCTCCCCAACGCCACAGGCCGCTGGGGAACGGTGCCACCGGCGGCGAGATGCCTAGGACACCACCAAGAAGATGTGCGAACTGTGGGCCGTACAGGCTCGCGTCGGCGGCCTTAAATGCCATGAGTATGATGGCGTACTTCTCTCCGGCAGGCACCAGCGCCCCCTCATAGGTGAGGTCGCCCAGCACCCAAGTCGCGTGCAAAACGGGTCTCGCTCGCGGACCCGCGGCTTCGAACCCATACGCGATCGGCTCCTGCTCACTCACCACCATCTTGGCGACGGAAGCGTGGAGCATGCTCAACGCTTCTTCGGCCGACGCGATGGCTGCCTGGCTCAGTGACGTGGAACTCTCGAAGACGCCGATCGTCTCTACAAAATCGTCTCGATCAGCTGTGGCGAGAATCTGCCGCAGCTGGAGCCCGCTACGTTCGGCCCAAGTGTTGACCCGGACAAGTGCGGACTGGTCCGCGTGTCCGCCCGAAATCCACCCCGAAGGTGCGCGTACCCGCACGCGCTGCGCCGCCTCGGCCACGCCGGCCGCTAGCAGCGTCGCAACTGCGGTCATACTCAGCAATCTGCAAACCCAATGGAGCACGGTTCTAGTTTTGCCCGATTTTGCTGCGCTCGAGAATACGCGCGCGGAGATTTCCGGCGGCATACGGCCGCTAGCGTAGCCGATCTCGCTCACCTTACACGCATCGGCGTAGAATCATGGCGCTGACGTTGTCGGGACCCCCCGCCTTGTTCGCGGCTCCGATGAGCCGGCCGATGGCATCACGGATGTCCCGCTGCCCCACCAGTGCGGAGAGCTCGTCGGCCCCCACCACGTCGCTGAGGCCATCACTACACAGCAATAGGTTGTCGCCAGGCGCCAACGAGAAGGCGCTGACCGTGGGCTCCGATTTGTTCTTGCCGTGGCCCAGACAGGCGCTGATCCGGCCACGATACGGGTGGGTGGCCGCCTGATCCGGGGTGAGGAGCCCGGTGTCCAGCATTTCTTGGACCATCGTATGGTCGGTGGTGATCTGCTCGAAGGTGTCGTTGCGGCGCCGATAGGCACGACTGTCCCCGACATGGGCCACGTACACCGTTTCGTCCACACCCAACACGGCGACGGCGGTGCACCCCATGCCCTCCGCATCCGGATTGGCCTCCGCCAACGCGTCGATTTGCGTATTGGCACGCGCAAACGCGCGGTTGAGCAGCCCCTTTGGGGCGACCGTTGAAAAGTGTGTTTCGATCTCGCGCGAGATCATGTCCACCGCCAGGGCCGAGGCGATCTCGCCTGCGCTATGGCCACCCATGCCGTCGCAGACGACCGCCAGGTAGTACCCGTGCGTGGCGTCAACATGCATTCCGATGGCGTCCTCGTTGAGCTCCCGAGCGCAGCCAGGATCACAGGCACCCGCCAGCTGGACTTCAAGCCGCCCGGGACGATGCATGCGCTTGAAGAGTTTGTACATGACCGCTTTGGGGACGGGAGCGGGAACACTGCGCCGTGTTCCCGTCCCAGGGGTGGAGCCGAGGGGGATCGAACCCCTGACCTGTGCATTGCGAACGCACCGCTCTCCCAGCTGAGCTACGGCCCCTTCTGCGCGCGCGCAACCTATCGGAACTACCCCGACTCCGCAAGCGACCGCGGCGGCCGCGAGCGGTCCGCCGTCCACCCCGGTCAACGCGCGCGTCCCCCCCCAACGCCGAGGCGCGATCCACTCCCGGGGCACGGCCCCGCCCACGAAGTTACCCTGTCCAACCCCTGATGGCGAAACAACCCCGGATCCGTATCGACCGCCTCCTGGTCGACCGTGGACTATGCGAGAGCCGAACCCGCGCTCAAGCACTGATCCTAGCGGGAAAGGTATTGGCCGACGACCAGATCGTAGACAAGCCGGGCTGTGCAGTCCCTCCGAGCGCGGCTCTCCGCATCAAGGGCCCCGATCACCCCTACGTGTCGCGCGGTGGGGTCAAGCTTGAGGGCGCACTGGACATATTCGGGGTCACGGTACGCGGCCGCATCGTTCTCGATATCGGAGCGTCCACCGGTGGCTTCAGCGATTGTGTTCTGCATCGGGGCGCGAGCCACGTCTACGCCGTCGATGTGGGGTATGGACAGCTCGCGTGGAAGCTACGCCAAGATCTCCGCGTCACAGTGCTCGACCGCCAAAACATCCGCCACCTCAAAGCGACACGTCTGCCGCGCCTCCCCGACTTCGTCGTCGCCGATTGTTCGTTCATCTCCCTGGCGAAAGTACTGCCCCATGTCCCGCAGCTTCTCCACTCCCCGGCGGATGTCGTGATCTTGGTCAAGCCTCAGTTCGAGGTGGGGGCGGAACGCGTGGGCAAAGGCGGTATCGTACGAAACGAGGCCGATCGCCTCGCCGCGCTGGCGTCGGTCGGAGAGGCGGCCACCTCCCTCGGTTTCGCGCGCCTCGGGCAATGCGTTTCTCCCATCACCGGCCGCGATGGCAATGTGGAATTTTTTCTTTGGCTCGGCTGGAAAGATGATCGCGCATGACCCGACGCTCTTCACGCCCATCTGCTAGCATCGCGGCTATGCCCTTGAGCGGATGGCTTTGGTGGCCGTGGCTTGTGCTGTTCGCCTGCCAGACCGACGGCCGTTTCGCCGCGCGAGCGGAACTGGCCTCCCCGCTGGCCATCACACGGGCCAAGCCGCGTACTCGCGCCGAGGCCTCCCCGCTGGTGGAGATCCTCGCTACCGAACTCGAGCGCAGCTTGGCCCGGCTCTCGGCCGAAGACATGGAGATCCCTGTCTACTTTCTTGCGTACGAGGTCCTGGCAACCCAACGACTCTGGCTGGAAGCGCAGCACGGAGCCGTGGTGACCGACCACGCCGACACCACCCGCACCCTCGACATCGACGTTCGCGTGGGAAACCACCAGCTCGACAACAGTCACGGACAAGTGGGGGAGTATCTCTCCAACGGGCTTGGTTCGGGCATGGCGGTGAGTCTCGACGACGACCGACTCTCTTTGGCCCAAAGCTTGTGGCTACAGACCGAGATCCAATACCGCGAAGCCGAAGAAGCCTACCGCGAAGCCGAGAATCACGAGCAGTTGGTCACGAGGGAAGGCAGTGTGGTCCACCCCGACTTCAGCCAAGAAGACGCGGTGACCCACATCGAACCGGTCGCGGCACTGGATGCCGCCGCGTTGAAACGCCTGTGGCTGCCGATCCTCGAATCGGTGTCGGCGCGACTCGGTAACAACCCTGCCATTTTACACGCATCTGCATTGCTCGAGGCCACAGTCGAAAGCCGCGTATTCGTCAACAGTGAGGCCAGCCGCGTACAAGCGAGCCGCACCCATCTGCGCGTGATCCTGTCGATCACGACGCAAGCCGACGACGGCATGAAACTCGAACGCTTCGCATCGTTCGATGCACATCGCCGGGGCGAACTGCCGGACCTGAAATCACTCGAGACCGATGCAGATCGCCTGCAACAAGAATTGCTGGCCTTACGCGGAGCCCCTCTGGCCGAACCCTATACTGGACCGGCTGTTCTTGAAGGGCGCGCAGCCGGGGTGTTCTTTCATGAAATATTCGGTCACCGCCTGGAAGGCCACCGCCAAAAAGACGATTTCGAAGGCCAGACCTTCTCGAAGATGCTCGGCAAGCCGGTGCTCCCACGTTTCCTCAGCGTTGACGACGATCCCACCATCAGCGCCTTGGGAGATCAAGCGCTGAGTGGGCACTATTTCATCGATAACGAGGCCGTACTGGCCCGAAAGGCCACGTTGGTAGAAAATGGCAAACTGCGCGGGTTCATACTTGCTCGATCCCCCGTACTCCCTTTCCGCCGGAGCAACGGTCACGGCCGACGGGCTGCGGGGCACCCGGTGGTCGCCCGTCAGGGCAACCTGATCATCCGCTCCCGCAAGAGAATCCCCGAGTCACAGATGCGTGCCGCGTTGATTCTTGAAGCCAAGCGTCAGGACAAACCATACGGTCTGTGGTTTCAAGATGCTCACGGAGGGTTCACGCTTACCAACCGCGAGTCGCCACAGGCATTCAAGGTCATACCCTTGATGGTCTACCGGATATGGACGGATGGTCGTCCCGACGAATTGGTTCGGGGCGCAGATATCGTGGGCACCCCCCTGGCGGCCTTCGAGACGATCGTCAAGACCGGTGACCAACCAGGCATCTTCAACGGGCTTTGTTATGCCGAGTCGGGCTGGGTGCCCGTGAGCGCCGTAAGCCCATCTCTGCTCCTCAGTAAGCTCGAAATCGAAAGAGCGGTGCATGACCGCGAACGACCGCCACTGCTCCGCCCTCCTCCCCCCAGCCACCCCAGCCACCCCAGCCACCCCAGCCACCCCAGCCACCAAGAGCGTACAGCCAAGCCAGAGACGCCATGAAACGTGCCGTTGCAGCGTTGTGTGTGGGACTTGTGGGCCTCCTTGGCACCCCCGGCGTCGACGGTTCCGAATCCCCCCAAGCTCCCCAAGCTCCCCAAGCTCGCACGCCCAGCCCTATCCCATGGCGTCTCGAGATCGCTGCCGTGCGCTCCGAACTCTCTCGAGGGGTCGAAGAGCTTCGCCTCGCCGACAGGGCGCAGCCGTACGTGGCGCAGGCCCACCTGCTGCGTGCCGAAACCCTCACACTGGACGGATCGTACGGCGGTGTCATCACGGATCTCCTCACCCACTCCGCGAGGGGTCGGGTCGACGTGCGTGTGGGCTCTCCACGACGGGACAACAGCGGCTTCATGGCGCCGTCGGGAGTCGTGGACATTGTACTTCCCATACAATCGGACGCCCATGTCACACGCCGGGCGGTCTGGCTCGCTATGGACAGTGCGTTTCGAGACGCGAGCACCGCCTTCAGCGCGAAAGAGACCATCATCTCGCGTTGGGCCGACGAGAACCTGCCTCCGAGCCTCGCGGCGCCGCCCCCAACACGGAACCAACTCGACTGGGGACAACTCGACTGGGGACAACTCGACTGGGGACAACTGCCCACCGCACAACTGAAACCGGGCAAGGCCAGCGCCGCGATAGATCGCCAGGGTCTCCGCCGACTGGCGGCCGAACTATCGCGACGATTCTCGGCCCACCCGGACATCGACAACGGAGACGTGATCATTGATGTGATGACCGCACGAAAGGTCCTCGTATCGAACGAGAACGTCACCATCGGACGTACCTTCCAGCGGGCGGTCCTCGCCATTGTCGCCGACACCCGGGCCGCCGACGGTATGCATCTCGACCACGGCGGCGCACTGCACTTCCAACGACGGCTCGTCGCCAATGAGGACCTCCGGACAAAGGGCAGCCTACTCGTCGACCGAGTTCTCAACGAGCTCGAGGCGTTGGCCGCCGCACCGATGCTCGACGAAGACTACGACGGTCCGATCTTGTTCTCGCCTCAGGCGAGCGCGCAGCTTCTCGCCTCGACGGTGGCATTGCACGCGAGCGGTTCTCCCGCCCCGCTCTCCGACCTCGGTCCCGTGGCCAAGCTGGAGCCCCATTGGCAAAAGCGACTGGGGAAGCCGGTTTTTCCGCGTTTTCTTGATCTCGTCGACGATCCGCGCGCGGGCGGGTTCGGCTCATATTCCATCGACGATCAAGGCATGCCAGCTGCGCGGGTGCAACTGGTGCAACGCGGCATATTGCGGGAACTGCTGATGACGCGGCAGCCCAACAAATATGTCAACGGGAGCAACGGCCGGGCTCGGATGGGGCCTTCGTTGCGGCTCGAGGATACCGCGATCAGCAACTTACGTGTGGTGAGTCGCAAGCGGGGTCTTTCGACCAAACAATTGGAGCGTGAGCTGCTGCGACGCGCCCGCGAGGATGGCTCCGATTTCGCGTACGTCGTGGAGGATTTTCGGGACGCCAGCCTCCTTGGCCCCGTTCCCAGGGAAAGCGCTTCCGTCTACGCCGACTCGCGCAAAGTCGTCGTCCCCCTGCCCGCCCGCATATTTCGTATCGACGCCCAGGGTACCAAGACCCTCGTACGTGGCGGATTGTTTGCCCCGTTCTCCATGCGCGTATTTCGGAGAGTCCGCGCCGTCGGGCGCGACTCTCGGGCCTTCCCACTTCGCATCGTGCCGGGCCCGACCGGGGGATGGGCCGCCGCCATCGGGCTTGAGGCGGTGCTACACGAGACGGTCGACGTCCAAGTCGACACCCCGGCCCTGCTCATCGACGGCTTCGAGTTGCTAGTCGAACACGGTGAGCACGAACGTCTCCCAATCTTGGTCCACCCACTACGCGAACCGCAGCCGCGCGCCAACGCCGACACAAGTGCAGGCGCAAGCGCAACGCGGCCGTAGGCACAAACCCAAACCCAAATCCAAACCCAAACCCAAACCCGACCGTAAACGCCACCTCGGCTCGCACAGATTCGCGCATGGCGTTCGCCGGTTTTCGAGGCGACAGGCTGAACGTGGCCACCGTCCTACATGTCGTCGCCCACCACGGATCTCCTCGAGGCGACGGGCACGACCCTTCCCACCTCCTGGCCACCGCCTATGGCGACGATGCGGAGAATCGCCACGTGCGGGTACTTGAGGCCTATATCGCCCCGCCGGGCGCAGCGATCGCGGACCTCGCCCTCAGCGAGCGCGAGTTGCCCGAGGTCGTGTCTGTGCTGCATGAAGTGGACGAAGTGCACGTGCACGGCATGCCGCTTGCGCTCGCGTTGAACCTCATCCCATACGTGAAACCAGAGGTGCTCGACGGGGTCCCCCTTACGCTGCACGGGCCTTGGCCCACGCTCTTGCGCCAGCCCCGATACGACGCCACAAGGCTACAAGCATGGCCCGGCCCCGTGCACTATGACCCCGCCGGTGCAGCGACACCGGAGGCCCAAGGGGTAGAGCCGAGCGCCCCCACCATCTTGTGGTTGGACCCCAATGATGCGGCCTTGTTGCCGCATGTTCTCGGCGCCGTCCCGCACACCCTAGATGACGGGCTTTTGGGGTGCGTGGTCAGTGTCTCGGCCGATATCGAGATCGACGTCCGAGAACGAATCGCGCACGAGCTTCCGCGTTTGAGCACACCACGGTTGCGCATCGAAGTACTCGACGAATCCGCGATTGCGATCGACCGCCGCGCCGCGGTGCGACGCGTGACCCAAGCCGCCATCGTCTCCGCAGGGGACAACTCCGCCGTGCTCACACTGCGCGCGACCCTCGAAAGCATCGCGCAGCGTATACCGACTGTCATGGTCGGGAGTGCCCCCACAGATGTACCCGACGCGCTAGCGTGGGTCGCATCCGGCACCGCAGAAGATGTGGCCCTCGCGTGTGTCGACGCAATCTCGCCCTGGCTAGGCGCGTGGACCCGCGGCGAGGCGGCACCGGCCGACACCGCAGTGCCGCGTGCATGGTTCACCTCCCGGGCATATCAACCGTAGCCCGCCGTGGCCGCCGTGGCGCCGGCTCACGGAAGAAACGAGTCAAGGCCGCCTGAGTCCGGGCGCTGGGTACCCTCCGCGCCCGGTGTCCCGGCTCGAGTCGGGCGTAGGCCGCCAGTGCCACCAGTGACAGCCCGCCCGCGAGCACTTGAACCGTTGCCATCGCGTCGCTGGTGAGAAGCGGAACCCACCCCGCGAGCAGGGATCCGATGAGTGAGGCGACACCGAAGCGCAGTCCTCCCAGCAGACCGGCGGCCCGGGCCGCGCCGGTCTCGAACGGCTGCAGGGCCAGGGTCGCCGTGGCCGGCATGGCCAACGCCACGCCGGCTGTGACGACCGCCAATGCCAGCATCAACGTCACGATTCCCAAGCTGCCGTCCAGCGGACCGATGGCGACCTGGAGTAGGCCTCCAAGCACGACCAGGCCGCTCCCGAACCGAGCAAGACCGCTCGGATGCCAAAGCGACCCGCCCCGAAGACGCCTGGCTACCACCGCGTTGACCAAGGCAAACACGGCGGCATTCAGGGCGAAGAGGAAGCTAAAGGCGGTCGGGGACACGCCGCGGCGGATCATCAGCAGCTCGTGGCCGCCGATAACGAACACGAACAGCCCCACGAACGCGAACGAGTGACCCGCCACCGGGAGCAGGAAGCGAGGCTCGGTAAGGGTGAGGGCGAAGCCACGTACAACCCCGGAAAGGGGCGTACGCTTCGCGGCCGGAAGCGTCTCGGGCAAGCCGCGCACCGTCCACGCCAGCAGGCCCACAGAAACGAGACTGAGAAACCCGAACACGCTACGCCAGCCCACGTGATCGGCCAGCTGGGCCCCCACCACAGAGGCGAGAATCGGTGACACCGAAGCACCGGCCCCCACCCAGGCCAGCACCCGCAACAAGCGCCTGCCGCGGTAGAGATCCCGGGCAACGGACATGAAGGTGATGGCCACCCCTCCCGCTGCAAAACCTTGCACGCCCCTCCATCCAGTCAACTCGGCCAAACTCGGTGCAAACACGCACGAAAGGCTCGCCCCAAGGTAGACCACGAGCGCCACGAGAAGCGGCCGCCGACGCCCAAAACGATCCGACAGCGGCCCAAACGCAAGCTGCCCGCCTGCGAATCCCACCACGAAACGGATGATCGTCGGGCGCACGTCCGCCGTGTGGACCCCGAACGCCGCTGCCATGGAAGGGAGAGCCGGCAGCGTGCTGTCCATGGACAGGGCGGTCAACGCCGCCAAGCCAACGAGTATCAGGTGTAGCCGAACCTCGACCATATTCTCCGTATCTCCCTTCCGCGCGGCCGATCGAACGGCGCCGCAGCGACCAAACTAGCCGAGATCTCTATGGATGGTAGACCTATACTGTCTATAGATGTCATAGTTTTATCCTATGCCGCGAAGCTCCAAACGGCCCGGGCTCGACGAGCTGTCGGCAATGGTGGAGGTCGACCGCCGGGGGGCCATATCCAAAGCGGCCGAGGCGCTAGGCGTCACCCAGCCTTCCCTGAGCGCGACCGTGGCAAAGATGGAGCAACGCCTGGGGGAAACTCTGTTCGTCCGCACCAAGCGTGGCGTTCAGACCACGCGCGCGGGCCTGTTGCTCGTCGCGCGGGCCAAGAAGGTACTGCGCGAGTGGGATCAGATTCCCCATGAGCTGCGCGAAAGCAGCTCCGAGCTGCGCGGAACCTACAGCATCGGTGTCTACGCCACGCTGGCCGCCTACACCCTGCCCCGGTTTCTCCCCCGCCTGCTCCAGGAGCACGAAGATCTCTCCATCGATATCGGCCACGACCTTTCTCGGGATATCGCGCTGGGCGTGATCGGATTTCGCTACGACTACGGGATCGTGGTCAATCCTCCGCGACACCCCGATTTGAGCATCGTCGATCTGTACACCGACCAGGTCCGGTTATGGCGTGCCGTCGAAACGAGGTGGAACCCCCGAGCACCTCGAGTGCCCGTGGTCGCCAGCCCGCACACGCCCAATCTCGACGCATTCATCCGTCGCGCGAATGCGGCCGGCTACCTGCCAAGCTGCCGGCTCATCCGCACCAGCGATCTGAGCGTAGTCTGCCGGCTCACGGCCGCCGACGCCGGGGTCGGCATCATGCCATCCACAATCCCGCAAATGCAGGCACCAGGTGAGCTCGTTGCGACACGCCGAATCCCCACGCAGAAGGATCAAATCTCGTTGGTCTGGCGCAACGACAGCCAGACATCGCCCGGATCTCGACTTCTCCGTGCGGCGATCAGAGAATCGCTACGACGAAAAAGCACGGACGCTTGAGCGGCGCGGACTCAACGATGCGCGCGCGTCTTGAAAAGTCGCGCGCATCCGGCGATTGTCGCCCGCGCGATGCGGGCCTCAGGCGAGCCACTGCAGCACAGACTGTGCGACGGCGTCGGGCAGATCGATGCCGGGACGCACGACCGTGGGCACCGGGGCCCCGTGGAAGTCTGAACCGCCGGTCACCACCAGGTCCAAATCCTTCGCCAAGCGCAGCCATGGCTCGCGCTGGGCGGGTCCGTACTTGCCATACCAACCTTCGATACCTTCGAGGCCCGCGTCTCGATGCTGACGGAACAAGGCCTTGACCCGCCCGAAATTGTTGAGGGTGTGCGGATGGGCGAGCGACACCTTTGCCCCAGCCGCTCGAGCCCACGCCAGGCCATCCCCCACGCTCAAACTCTGAGTCGGCACATACGCAGGCTTGTCGTCCCCAAGATAGCGCTCGAAAGCCTCTTGGAAGGTGCGCACAGCGCCGGCTTCCACCAGCGCCTGCGCCACGTGGGGCCGCCCCGGCGTTTCACCATGACGTGCCTCCAAAATGAGGTCCGCATCCAAGATCACGCCCATCGTGCGGAGGCGATCGACAATTTGACGCAAGCGATCGCCTCGCTGCGCGCGTAGTTCCGCGAGCTTTGCCTCCAACGCGGTACAGCCTTCCCCGTCGTCGAGACCGTAGCAAAGCAGATGCACCGTCTTGCCATGCTCGACGGTGCTCAGTTCCAGGCCTTTGAGTACCCGCACCGAACTCGGAAGCAAGGCTCGCGTCGCCGCATATCCATTGACGCTATCGTGGTCTGTCAGGCAAAACAGCTCCACACCATACCGCCCGGCGCGTGCGGCGACCTCGGCCGGAGCCAGGCTCCCATCCGAACAGGTTGAATGACAGTGCAGTTCAGATTTCATGATTCGCTGGCTTTCATGACTCGCTGACCTCCGCGTGGCAAGGCAACAACGCATAGCGCAGCCCTCGATCGCGCACGACCAAAGTCTCGGCTCCGCAATGCTCCAACGCCACGAGTAGGATCGTCACGCCGGCGACGATCACATCGGCACGGCCTTGCCCAAGCGACGGATATGCAGATCGATCGAGCAAGGTCTCGTGCATCAACCGATCCCGCAGCTTGCGGATCGCAGCGGCGCCAAACGTGGCCTGGTCCACCCGCGAGCGCTCGTATCGAGGTAGTTCGAGGATGAGCGCGGCACTGCTGGTGATCGTGCCCGCAAGGCCGTGGAGCTGCGGAAAGGGAGACAGGGGCTGACGCGCGAAGGCTGCTCTCACCGCGGCCTCCATCGCCGCGACGGAGGCCGCGCTCGGGGGATCTTGGTGCACGTGCGCTTCTGTGAGACGAACGGACCCCACCGCGTGACTCATCGAGCTTCTCACCTCATGCCCGTGACCGACGACCAATTCCGTCGACCCCCCACCGATATCGAGCACCCGAAGATCCCGGGCTTCGTCGTACTCGAGCGCCACCGATAGATACGAAAGGCGCGCCTCCTCGTCGCCGCTGATCAACTGCACCGGGTCGCCCAATATCGCGGCCGCCGGTTCAAGGAACACCTCCGGGTTCGTGACCATTCGCAGACCTTCGGTGGCCACCGCCCGCGGCCGCGCCCCGTGCTCCCGCGCGATTTCGGCGTACTGTTTCAGGCAGCTCAAGGTGCGTGCGACCGCGTCTGCGCGCAACGTACCGGTCTGCGCCGCCCCCTGCGATAGGCGGGTAACGGTGCTCCGGTCGAGACGCACGTCGAGGCTCCCGCCAGGCAGTCGCCGCGCAATCAGCAGCAGACAACTGTTGCTACCGATATCAATGATCGCGGACAGACCCGACTCCCCGGTGTCGGTTTTCAGCATAGGATCCCACGCCGGTAACGCGCCATGACTACGGAGCCTCAAGTCGAGTGCGAATGCTCGTGGGCATGCCCGCGATGGCGTCGCGCAGCGCATGTGCCGGCGCTTGCACCGACTTGATGCTCATGTCGAGGATGAGCAGCCCCGTGCCCTCCATCGTGGCCAGGTGCTGACTGTCGATGTTGATCCCGGACTCGGCCACGGCCTGGTTGATATCGGACAATACGCCCGGAATGTTGCGATGTACGTTGATGATACGCGAACCTCGACGCAGCGTTGGCGCATCCAATTGGGGCAAGGTTACGCAACCAGTCGTCCGACCCGCACGCAAATACGAACAGACGGAGGACGACACTTCGCGCCCAATATTTTCCTGAGCCTCCAGAGTGGAACCGCCGATATGCGGCGTCAGGATCACGTTGGGCTGGCCACGCAAGGGAGAATCGAAGGGATCCCCCGCCTTCGCGGGCTCTCGAGGGTAGACGTCGATGGCCGCCCCAGCTAGGTGCTCACGAGCCAACGCGCCGCGCAACGCGTCGAGATCTACCACCTGGCCGCGGGACAAGTTGAGCAGGTATGCGTCTTTTCGCATCTGCCCCAGCTGCGTCTCGCCAATCATGCCGCGCGTGGTCGCCGTGTCGGGAACGTGCAACGTGACGAAGTCGCTGGCCCCCAGTAGTTCGTGTAGCGAACTGCAAGCGCGGGCGTTGCCCAGTGGGAGTTTGGCCACCGAGTCGTAGTAGGCTACGCGCATGCCCAGCGCCTCGGCCAAGACGCTCACCTGGCTACCGATGTGACCGTAACCGACGATGCCCAGGGTTTTTCCGCGAACCTCATGGGACCCGGCGGCGCTCTTTGCCCACTTCCCCGCATGGGCCGCGTTGCTCCGTCGAAAAATTTGACGCGAGAGCATCACCACTTCGCCCACCACCAGTTCCGCCACAGAGCGCGTGCTTGAAAATGGGGCGTTGAATACGGCCACGCCGCGCCGGCGTGCCTCCCCCAGGTCGATCTGGTCGGTACCGATACAATAGGCGGCGATGGCCGACAGGCGCGGTACGGCCTCAAAGACCGCCTGGGTCACCCGCGTCTTGCTGCGGATACCCACCACGACGGGTCCCTCCCCCGCGAAACCGTTGAGGGCGGAGATCAACTGGCGTTCGTCCATGCCTCCGGAGGCGGTGTCGACGTGTATCTCATTGGCGACATAGGCCTCACTTGCCGAGGCGTGTACATTCTCTAAGAGGAGGGCTTGGGGGCTGGACACGCCGCGAAGTGTGCCCCCCCTGGCACATCTCGTCCACCCGATCCGCTCGTTTCGGCCGTGCATTCGGTGCAGATCGATCATAGACAAACGCGGCGCGGCCGAGCTGGATCCAGTACCTCCCTACACGGTCGAGCCCACGGCGCCCGCTTCGGCCCCGTGATAGGTTCCGCACGTGACTCGTCCCACCTCCGAAAAGCTGAATCGCGCGCGACGCAGCGTTGCGCGCCATCTTTCGCAGGGCTGGGAGAGAGCGGTCTTCGCCGCACCTCAAGGGGAGGACGACAGCAACGCCTACGAAGATCAGGTGGTGATCGGGCCCGGGAGCGGGGCGTTCGAAGCATCGGACTTCGCGGCTTTGTGGGAGCGGGTCATCTCCGCCGCAGCCCTCGGCCTGGTGAAGTTGACCTTCGTCCTTGACGACCGGCGCCGTGTCCTAGTCGATGCCAGACACGGTTTCGCCAAACTGAAGGCTTGCGACGACGCGAGCATCATCAAAGCCATGGGCGGCAAAGATCGCTTGTTCCGGCCCGACACCGACGCCCCCCTGCTCCGCGCGATCGGGATCATGAACGCCGACGGCACCATCTCTGCTCGCCACGCGAAGAAGTACAAACAGGTCCATCACCTCGCCCAGCTTTGCCGTCCCGCTTGGGAAAACGTGGCCAAGCGACGCCCCGTCTGCCCAGCCGAACCCTTGCGGATACTCGACGTCGCCTGCGGCAACAGCTATCTGAGCTTCGTGCTCGCAGCGGACCTGCGAAAGGCCCGGGTACCGGCGCGGGTGGTGGGGGTGGACCAACGATCCGACGTGGTCGCACGGAGCCACGCACGCGCCGAGACAATGGGCGATGGGTCGCTACAGTTTTTCCAAGCTAGTATATCCGCGGCCATCGACACGGTGGAGCACGCCCTCGACGGTCCGGTGGACATCATGCTCGCGTTACACGCCTGCGACACCGCGACCGACGACGCCTTGGCGTTGGCGATCTCCCGCGGCGTGACTTCCATTTTGTGCGTACCCTGCTGCCAAGCCGAGTTGGCGAAGCAGCTCCAGCACGCTCCACACGCCCCACACGCTGACGTGGCCGCGCTCCTTGAACACAATCTGCTCCGACGCCAGTACGCGGCGGTACTCAGCGACGCGCTGCGGGTCGAAATCCTCTCGGCATGCGGCTACGAAGTATCGACCACCGAGTTCGTCGACGTGGGCCACACGCCCAAAAATCTGCTCATCCGGGCCCAAAAACGAGAGATCGAACCCGCCGTTGCGGATACATGGCACCTGGAAGCCGTGCGGGCGAAGTGTGAGCGGCTGGGCCTCCAACCGCATCTGTTGACCTCGTTGCTGCAACTGGCGGCCTCACCTTCAACGTCCACTTCACCAGCTTCAACACCCACTTCAACTTCGACACCGGCGGCGCATCGCCCACAGGCCTGACCGTGGCAACAAGACAGTTCAGTTTGACACACCTCGAACAGCTCGAGTCGGAGAGCATCCACATCTTCCGCGAGGTCGCAGCATGCTTCGAGAGACCCGTGTTCCTGTACTCCGTTGGAAAAGACTCCTCGGTCCTACTGCGGCTGGCACAAAAAGCCTTTGCCCCCGGGAAAATCCCCTTCCCCTTGCTGCACGTGGACACCGGATTCAAATTCCCCGAAATGTACGAATTTCGTGACCGCATGCGCGACGAGATCGGCTTCGAGCTCATCGTAGCGTCCAACCGCGAGGCCATCGAGCAAGGGGCCAACCCCTACGATCTCGGTACCAAAAAATGCTGCGCACTACTCAAAACGGGCGGACTGCTGACGGCGCTGCGCGAAGGAAAGTACGACGCGGCTATCGGCGGAGCACGCCGCGACGAAGAAAAATCGCGCGCGAAGGAGCGTTTCTACTCCTTCCGCGACCGCTACGGCCAGTGGGACCCAAAAAACCAGCGCCCCGAACTGTGGAACCTCTACAACAGCGCCGTCGGCCAGGATGAGAGCATTCGAGTGTTTCCCCTCTCCAACTGGACCGAGCTCGATATCTGGCTCTATATCCACCGAGAGCAGATCCCAATCAGCGCGCTCTATTTCGCACGCGAGCGCGAAGTCCTCGATCAGGACGGCACCCTGATTCCGGCCAATGCCCTCACACGACGCGGCGCGACCCAAACAGCCCCAACAACCCCAACAACCCCAACAACCCCAACAACCCCAACAACCCAGCCAACGCAGGCATCGAAATGCGTGATGACGCGTTTCCGCAGTCTGGGATGCTATCCCTGTACGGGAGCCATGCTCTCCACCGCCACTACCTTGGAGGAGATCATCGGGGAGATGATCGCCGTCAAGACAAGCGAACGCGCCAGCCGTGTGATCGATCACGATGCCGACGCGTCTATGGAAGCCAAGAAACGTGAAGGGTACTTCTAGCGTGGATCGTTCAAAACTCGCGGCACAAGTTCGGAGCTTCCTCAAGCAGCATGATCAACGAAGCGTCTTGCGCTTCACCTCCGTTGGCTCGGTAGACGACGGAAAATCCACTCTGATCGGTCGATTGCTCCACGATACGAACAGCCTCCTCGACGATCAGCTCGCTACCCTCGCTCGCGACACGCGCATGGACGTGGCCGGCGCCCCCATCGACTTCGCGCTCGTCACCGACGGCCTCAAAGCGGAACGCGAACAGGGCATCACCATCGATGTCGCCTACCGTTACTTCTCGCTCCACTCTCGTAGTTTCATCATCGCCGACACACCGGGGCACGAGCAGTATACCCGCAACATGGTCACGGGAGCGTCGACGGCCAATCTGGCGATCATCTTGATCGACGCGCGCCACGGCGTCGCGGTCCAAACGAAACGCCACTCATTCATCGCGGCTCTCCTTGGCATCCCACGACTTCTGATCGCGGTCAACAAGATGGACCTGGTGGAATACTCCCAAAAAGCGTTCGAGGAAATCCGCGAGGAATACAGCGATTTTGCCCAGCGACTGGGCATCGTCGATCTCAAGTTGATCCCCATCAGCGCCCTCAAGGGTGACAATGTCGTGACCGCCGGGCAAAACATGCCCTGGTACCATGGGGAAACCGTACTCGAGTACCTTGAAACAGTATATATCGGTAGCGATCGTAACCTCGTCGACTTCCGTTTTCCGGTGCAGTACGTCATTCGGCCGGACCAGCATTTTCGTGGATTCGCGGGCCAAGTCGCCTCGGGTCGCGTTCGCGTAGGGGAAGAGGTGCTCATCCTCCCCTCGATGCGAAAGTCCACGATCAAGCGAATCAGCACCTTTAACGGCGATCTCAAGGAAGCCTATCCATCCCAGTCCATCGTGATCGTACTGGACGATGAAGTCGATGTGAGCCGGGGCGACATGCTCGTGCGACCCAATAACGTGCCGCGCATAGAAGACCACTTCGAGGCCATGTTGGTGTGGATGAGCGAAACACCGATGGATCCCGGCAAGACGTATGTCCTCAAGCACACCACCCGTGAGACCAAAGTCAGCGTGCTGGCGATCCAGTATCGAGTCGATGTGAACACGCTGTCACGTGAACCCGCTCAGCAGCTCGCGCTCAACGAGATCGGGCGCGTTGCCCTTCGGACCAGTGGGCCGCTATACTTCGACGACTACAAACGCAACCGGATGACCGGTAGTTTCATCATCATCGACCCCATCAACAACAATACAATGGGCGCGGGCATGATCATCGATCGCATGCCGTCGAAACTGCTACGCGAACAGGACGAAGAGCAACAGGTCGCACACCTCCGACGAAGTCGGCCGTCCCCGCAGACCGAACCTCCGCATCCCCACGCAGGCTCTGTCTCCAAGTCTGAGCGAGAGACCAAACTCGGGCAAGAGGCCGTGACAGTGTGGTTTACGGGCTACTCGGCCTCGGGAAAATCATCGATCTCGTCCGCGCTTGAGCGTCTACTATTCGAAGAAGGACGCACCGTCTATCACCTCGATGGAGACAACCTCCGCTCGGGACTCAACGGCGATCTCGCTTTCTCACGGTACGATCGTACCGAGAACATCCGACGCGTCGCCGAGGTGGCTCGACTGTTCAACGACGCGGGCATCATCGTTGTGGCCTCGCTGATCTCCCCCTACGGCGAGGAGCGCGAACGGGCGAGGACCATCGTCGGCGCGAGTAGGTTCGTGGAGATCCACGTGGACACGCCCCTGGAAGTGTGCATTCAACGTGATCCGAAAGGTCTGTACAAAAAGGCCCAAGCCGGCGAACTCCCGAGCTTCACCGGTATTTCCGACCGCTACGATCGTCCAAAAAAACCGGCCATGCGCATCGACACGTCGACAACGAGCACCGAAGATGCGATCAAGCAGGTGATGCGACTGCTGCGGGCCCGCTGATGCGATTCCAGCAGGCGACCGTCGCTCCCCCCATCCATCCATCCCTACATCCCTACATCCATCCAGTCCTCGCCATTCGTCCGGCCGCACCCATCGCCTCGCTCCCGGCTGTATCACCTGTGCGCGATGGTTTCCGCTGTTGATGAGAGCAGGGTGGTTCGCCCAGGAAACGTGGCCCGTGCCCGGAGAACACGCGCGGATGACGACAGCGACTCCAGTAGTCGAGCGCCGCGTGCTCGGCGCGTCTGCCGTCTCGTCCCTACCTGGGCGCCCTTGCCCGCGGAAGCGACCGAACGAGTTGGAGCTGGAGGCCGACCACACGATGCGCACACGTTAGGTCTCGACGCGTCCGCCACGCGTCCTCATGCTAGTTTCGAGCCCGACACATGATCGACCACGACCATGAAAAGCGCCTCGCCGGTTGGTACGGACACCTCAAGCCAGATCGTGCGCTGAATGTCTCCCAGGGGAGCGCAGAGCAAAAGTGGTATGTGGAGCTCGACGCGTGGCCCGGCAGCGATGGAGAGCCTGAGCGTCTGCGCGGCCCGGCCGTGGTCGAGAACATCGTCAGCGCCATTCGTCTCGCGTCCCATCAACCAAGCCCGGGCAGCACACATCTGTTTGCGGGTTTTCGTGGCACGGGAAAAACGACCGAATTGAGTCGGCTGACACGCAATCTGCTCGACCTAGGCTCTCCTGGTTTCTCGGTCCTGCGCGTCCGCGCACGTGACTATCACCCCCTCAGCGGCTCGATTTCCGTAGAAGAGCTCGCAGTTCTGCTTGCCGCGGGCATCGGCGAAGCGGCTCTACAGACACTGGGGGAGCGTGCGCTGCCGCGGCTTGCCAAGGTGGGGGTCTGGGAGAGCATCCACGAGCGAATTCGCCAGGCTCTTGGCGATCAGGCGGTCACATTCAAGCTCGGGGTTGCAGAGATTAGGCCCGCCTTGCGCAAAGGCAACACTCTTCGCTACCAACTCCGCACCGCACTCGGTCCCCGATCCGACGAAACGCTGCGCGAGTTCCTCCATGATTTTGTGCTGGAGATAGCGACGGCGATTCAGCCTCGCCAGCTGGTTGTGCTCGTAGACGATCTCGACAAATACACGGTGCCGACCTTGGAGGTAGCAGACGTGTACCAGCGCATGGCTGACCTCTTCTTTCACAACGGCGCTCTGCTCAAGCTCCCCCGCTGCCACACGGTCTACACGATTCCGCCATACCTGGCGTTCTTGAATCAGGAAATCGCCGGTGTTTTCGACGGCCACCTGCACGTGTTGCCCAGCGTGAAGGTCCAAGGTCGTCCTCCTGACCGTGTTTCGCACGATTCCGGAATTGCGGCGCTCACCGAGCTTATCTCGCAACGCGTGGATCTCGACACGCTGTTCGGCTCGGCGCGTGACGATTGTATGGCACGGCTCGTGGTGGCCAGTGGTGGAAATCTTCGCGATCTTGGTAATTTGACGGCCATGGTGATCCAGCTCGCCCTGGGGAGCTCTCTTCCGGTCGGCGAGGCTGTGGTCGAGGAAGCGTTAAATCTACAGGGCGCCTTGCGAACGCTGCTCGAAGATGACCTTGAAATTTTGCTGGCGATCAGCAGGTCTGGTCATCTCGGCTCCCTAAAGAAGTCACGCCTCGGGGCTTTTGCTGGCGCGATGGATCAGCATCTGATGCTCTGCTACTGGAATGGTGATTTTTGGTACGATGCCCATCCGCTGCTCGCTGGCAAGTTGGAGCGCGTGCGCGCGGATGCCTTGATCGGAGCCACGAAAGGATGACGGCGCGCACCTTCTCGTTCGGCCGAGATGGTGAGGCGAAATGGGGCGCCTTGCATGCCGCAGTCCGACTGAGCGGTAGAAACGGATACGTAGGGTTGGTCGTCTCGGATTCGCGGGATGTTCGGGATGAGGTCCGACGACGCATGGAGGCGGAGGCGATGTCGTCGGAGCTGCAGGTCATTTTGCCCAATAAGGACGTTGTTGCTGCAATTCACGCATGTGCCAAAGCCCGAGCCGGGAGCGGGAGCGTGCCCGTCGCGTGGATCGAGGCGGGAGCGCGCGACCATCGGGACGATGAACGCAAACAATGGATCGAAGCGTTGGTCGGCTTGAACCAGGCCCGGGATGCGCTGCTGATGCACGGGCCCTGCTGTGTGATCCTCGCAGGGGCACGCGCGCTGCACAAGCTGGTGACACAACGCGCGCCCGACCTCTCATCATTTCTAAACTCGGCGTTGCTGCTCGGAGATACCCTGGAGGCACTGGCCAGCGATCCGGAGCTACTGACGTGGATGCACCTCTCGGACTTGCATGTAGGGCGCGAAGACTGGCAACGCGACGACGTCCTCGGTGCGCTGGTGCGGGACCTGCCCGAGCTACTGATGCAGCGAGGGCTGCATCCTGACTTGCTCCTGGTCACCGGTGACATCGCCGCCAAGAGCGCGAAGACAGGCTACGATGGTGCTTTTGTCGTATTAGAGAAAATCACGAATGTGCTCGGGATCGATCGACAGCACCACGTGTACATGGTCGCGGGGAATCACGACGTGGATCGCGAGAAAATCGGCGACATGGTCGCCCGATATCACGACTCGCTGATCTCGCTGAAGAACGGCGAGTTGCTCGACACCGTTGGGACACTGCTTGGCGAGACAGACGAGTTCCGCATGTATGGGAAGCGCCTCACGGCGTGGTGCGAGTTCACCGAGCGTTTTCTAGGACGTGCTCGCTCTGTGAGCCTTGAACGCCCGTGGCGTAGCGATGTCGTCGATATCGCAGGAATGAAGGTCGGCGTGATCTCACTGTGCAGCGCGTGGGCCAGCGGAACGGACAAGGACAACGGACGACTGCTGCTGGGCGAGCGACAGCTTGCGAACATGGTGTCTGAGGTTAATGATGGCGGTGCTCAGTTGGTCATTTGCCTGATGCACCACCCTTTGGACTGGCTGCACCCGGACGAACGGATCGCGATTCGCAATCGGATCGATCGAGATGTCGACCTGTTCCTGCACGGGCACGTGCATGCGCCGTACTCGGCGGTTCAGGCATCCGGTGCTCGGAGGCATGCAACCATTGGGGCCGGCGCGGCCTATGCAGGCCTGGCGAACGACCGATACCATGGGTTCTCGGTCGGCCAACTCGATCCCGCTGCGAAAACGGTGACGATTCATCAGTTCACCTGGAGCACGGCGTCAGGCAAGTGGCACATCGACCCCGGCGCGCCCGGAGCGGACGACCAGGGGAAGGTTGTGCTGACCATGGCACTGCCGACCCTCGGAACGGGCGCGCCCTCGACCGGTGGGACTGAGGTGCTCGGCTCGCGGCTGAGGCAAGCGGCCGCGCGTGTGTACGATTCGATCGACTTTGCGGGGCTTGGGACCGGCGGCCCGCGTGGCCACGTGACGCTTGACGACCTGTTCGTTCCGCTTCGCCTGAGCGCGGACGCTCATTCTGGGTCGCGAGCGCACGCAGCGAGCGAGCCAGAAGACACGCGGGCCAAGGCTCATGGTGCCGGTATGACCATGGCGACGCTGGAAGCGTCGCTGTTCTCGTCGGGCCCGACAAGTGCCGATGCCACGCGGGTCGTCGTGTTGGGCGCCCCCGGGAGCGGCAAGTCTACGCTGTGCCGATACCTGGCAACCACCGCCGCGCGACGAGAATGGGGTCCTGTCCCGCTGCTGCTCACCGTGCGCGATTGGGTTGCCGAGGGCCAGCATGAAAGCTTGCTGGACATGGCGGCCCGCGAGGCAACCCAGCGCCTGTCCGTACGCACCGACGCCGAGGCGCTGGAGCAGTTGTGCTCCAACGGAAACGTGTTGCTCATCATTGATGGAATCGACGAGGCACCCAACGCCGACACGCGCCGAAAGCTGCGCGAACGCGTGCTGGGCCTGGCGATCCGTTTTCCGAGTGTAGCGATCCTCGTCACCAGCCGCGTGACCGGCTACGACGAGGTTCCGCTGAACGACGACGTGTTCAGCTGCTTGACACTCAAGCCCTTCGATGACGAGGCCCTCGGGTCATTCATCCGCCGCTGGTACGACCAGGCCGAGCCCGACGACCCCATCGTACGGCAGCGCAAGCGTGTCGAGCTCACCGTTGCACTCGATCGAGAACCTCGCGCCAAGGAACTCGCCCGCAATCCGCTGCTCGCTACGTTGATAGCGATGGTGCACTTCACCCACGCGCGTCTTCCTGGAGATCGCGCGAAGCTCTACGGGCAGATTGTCGAGCTGTTGCTTATCTCGTGGCCGGCCGATCGAGCTCGTCGCTTCGCCGAGCTGGAGGGCGTCACACAGGTCCCCATGCTCGAACGCGTGGCCCTTGCGATGCAGGAGCAGAGCCAAGGGGGCGCGCGGGGGAGGGGTGTGCAGGTTGTGGTGGACAGGACGGTGTTCGTGGACATGTTGGCCGCGCAGCTCCGCGAGCGGTCGACTGCGTGTGACGAGCATGAGATCGTGGACCTGGCGCGTCGCTGGTCGACCTGGTTGGTGCGCGACGCTGGATTGTTTCAGGAACACAGCCCGGGGCGCGTGGGCTTCCTGCATCTGTCGCTCATGGAATACATGGCTGGCCGCGCGCTGCTGACTCAATCCTTGCGCGAGGGACACGAGGGCGTCGCGGCATGTGTGGAGCAACATCTGGAAGACTCGCGTTGGGAAGAAACGCTGCTGCTGATGCTCGGTAGCGAGAACAAGAATCGCGCGCTCGGGGAAGCGGTTGTGGAGCGGCTGCTCAGTAGCGGGTCGGCGTGGCAGGTGCGCCCTGGGCCGGTGATCTTCTTGCTCCAGCTCCTACGCGAGGATGTGGAGGTGGGCGCCCCGTTGCGTGCACGCATCCTCGAACGCACCCGCGACGGCATGCTCGACTGGCACGCCGGGATACGGAACCTGGTCAGCCACCTGATCGACGATGTCGCCGCCTTTGGGCGCGTGCATCGTCCGGGTCTCGAAACGTGGTTTCGAGAGCATCTGACGCGTGACACGGGTGATGGCTTGGCGGGTACCTTGGCGCTATGTCCAGCCTCGGCGCCGTCGGAGAAGGACGTCCATGACATCATGGCGAACCGCGAGGATCTCGATGTTGCCGTCGTCGTGCTGTTGAATTTCGGAACTGCGCATCGTTGGGGGCGCCTCGGCCACCGACTCGCGAGCACAGAGGCGATGAACGCGTGGGCCAACACGAGCCCGGTAGAAGCCATTTTCACGCGTAGCGTCGGGGCCGCGTACCACGGGAACGGCGAAAGCGTTTCGATGGACCCTTGTTCGTGGGTCATCCCGTTGCTGCGGAGAGCCGGCTGGATTGCGGAGACGATTCTCTTTGCGGCGGCTCAACTCCGCGAAGAGCCGCGCGGGAACGCGGCGCGCGGCATCCCGCCGGCGATCGCATCGTCGTCGGGCCCGAGTTCGCCAATCGATCGGGCGCCTCCCGCCTTGTCGGGGTCATCGGGATCCATGGCTCCGTTCCACGCACATGACCTGTGGCGAGACGGATCGACTCCGCCCGTCAGCACAGAACGCGACCCTAGTTTCCCCAAGATGCGACCGCGCCTTTGGACCGACGACCTTTGGCGCTTGCACTGTCTTCAGCGCTCCACTGGGGTGGTAGTTTCTCCTGCACACGCACACAAGGACGTCGAGTCCCTCCTCGCCCAGCTTCGGGTCCAGAACCTGTGGCTCAATGCCGACTACTTCGACAGGCTCGGCCCACGCCCGGACGAGTCCTCCCCCGACTTCCACGCCCTGGCGCTCACCGTCGGCCTGGTCCAGTACCAAACCACCTGGACGTGGCCGGCGAGTCCGCACTGGCAGATCTGGTTCACTCCGTCCCCGCCCGAGCACTGGTTGTCGGCCCACCTGTGGCACGTGATTCGCTACATTCAGGATCCGACCGACGCGAGTCACCGCGAGCGTGCCGATGCGTGTCTTGACCGGGGCGATTCGCCACGAATGGTCGATGCTCTACGCGATCATGCACTCACACCGACACCACCGGAGGTCCTCGCATTGTTCAGCAGTGACGACGCCACATCCGACGACTCCGCCTGAACTTGGCTGTACACGGGCGACGACCGGCGCCATCGCCTCATATCGCGCCCATCCCACCAGCGGCTCTCAACAGCACGAAACGGCACCGCAAGCAACGCGGGACCACAGAGCCAACGCCTCGGCGAGAGGACTCGGCGCCTCTCTGATCACCCTCTGATCAACTGCGACGCGCGAAGGGCTCGATTTGGCGCCTCGCTCAAGCCCGGAGCCGGAACTAGATAGGCAACGTAGTGCCTGCTGCCGCCGTTTCCGATGACCCCGCCGCACGCCCGGTCGACGTGCTGCGGACGATGAACGTCCTGCTCCGCCAGCGCGACGATCAGCTCACGGCCGGATTTGGGAAGCCCGATAGACCCGTGATTTTCGTGCTCGCACCTCCGCGTGGAGCCTCCACATTGTTTCAGCAGCTCACGCGTAGCAGCCTCGGGGTGGGCTGCGTCAGCAATATCATGGCCCGGTTTTGGATGGCTCCGTACATCGGGGCGACCCTGGAACAGGACATGGATGACCCGAATTTTGTCAGTTCGCTCAAATCCTACGGACGCCACTACAACCCCGTCAACGCCCATGAGCCCCACGAATGGGGCTGGTTTTGGGCGCACTGGCTACGACTTTCGCCCGGCCAGTTGTACTGCCCGCCGGGGCAGCGCATCGATGGCGACGGACTCAACCAAAAACTCGCCGCGCTCCAGGCCGTCAAACAAGCCCCGCTGCTGTTCGACAATCCCTACGCGATGTGCAATATCGCTTTGCTGGCCAAGTCGATCCCTCAAGTACTACTGGTTCGCATGCGACGTGCACCTTACTACTTGGCAAACTCGGTTCTCAATGCACGGATCGACCGGCTCGGTGATGTGTCCGCGTTCTTCGGTCACCGCCCCCGTGATGTGGCGCGCATCCTGGCGATCGATGACCCGGTGGAACAAGCTGTGGCCCAGATTCACGCCATCATGGGAGAGATCGAGCAGGTCGTGGCCAACATGGGATCAAGCACGGTGTTCACCATCGACTACCCCGACATTGTTCGCAATCCGCACGCCGTAATGCGCAGGTTCTCCCAATTCCTTGCGGGTCACAACTGTGCGGTTCCCATGCGTGAACCGATGCCTACGTTCCCCCAGCTGCGCGACCGAAATCACCCAAAATTCGTACACCCGGCGCACGCCGAACGCCTGAGGCGTTGCGTAGCGGAATACTTTGGACAAGACCACGTCCCCACTTGAGATCAGGATGCACCCCGACTGCCCCATGCCTCCTGCCGACTGCCCCATGCCTCCTCGCAGTCGCCAGGTCTGCGTCAACACATAGGTCACGATGGATTTCGACGGCTTTGAGAAGCTCATCTACCACCACGAGAAGATCGTCAAGATTCGAGGTGATAGACCCCAATTTCCCGTTCACATCACGCTCAGTCTGGGAAATTACTGTAATCACAAGTGTAGGTGGTGCACGGTGTTCGCCCATCAGGAAGGTGACATCCGACATGCGGATGCCGACCGCATCCTCGGTTTTTTGGACAAGGGTAAGGCGCGGGGGCTGGCCGCAGTGGGATATGTGGGGAACGGCGAGCCGACAGCATATCCTGGATTCGATGCGTTCACCACACGCGTCCACGAGATGGGTCTTGAACAAGGTATGTTCACCAACGGCTACCTGCTTCATCGCCACATGGAGGCGGTCTTGTCGTACTTTACATACGTGCGGATCAGCCTGGACGCTGGCAGTACGCCGGTACACGATGCGATGCATGTCGTGAATGGCCACTTCGATCGCATTATCGCCAACGTGCGCGAGATCATCCGTCGTCGCCGGAACTCGCTCCCCACAGTGGGCATCCAATACGTGACGCATCACGAAAACCTCGACGATCTGCCTCGAGCAGCGGCGCTGGCGAGCGAACTGCAAGTCGACTATCTCAACGTCAAGCCGGTGTTCAATTGGGGGGGCGGCCGGGTCCCCGACCGCATCCCAGCGAACAATCTCAAGCCCGAAGAACTCGACCGAGCCGTCGCCGAGATCCGAGCGCAATACGAGACGAGGTCATTCAAGATTCAATACAAGCCCTTTCAGATCGAAGCGGTAGCTGCTGATTCCAACATACTGCGCTACGGTCGCTGCGTTGCGGGTTTCTTCAACTTGAGCCTGTATGAAACCGGAGTTCTTGTCGCTTGCGGGCCCCATCGGGTAGAGGTCGGCACCGTAGATGATTCGATCGAAGAAATTGAGGCCCGCGTGATGGAGTTGACGAAGAGTCTCGACCTTTCCAATTGTCCGGCAGCCTGTCGGTACCATCCGCTGAATCACATCGTCGACACCGTGCTCCACCCAGAACACGGGCGCGAGTATCACAAGAATTTTCTGTAGCCCATGTTTCCCCGGCCCCTGACGCGCCTCTCCAAGATCTGCGCGCCCTCCCAGGAGTGGTAGTCGGGTGCGAGTGGCCATTACCCAGCCCAACTACTTGCCCTGGTCGGGGTATTTCGAGCTACTGGACTCGGTGGATATGTGGGTGTCCCTCGATAACGTTCAGCTCTCGAGACGCTCGTTCGTCGTCCGCAACTGCGTGAAGGGTCCCGACGACCAGGTGAAGTGGCTTACCGCGAGTGTTCGCAAGCATCCACGTAGCGCCCAAATCAACGAGGTGTTGCTGAGTGACAATAGCTGGTGGCTCGGCCATAGCAATCGCCTGCGGGCGTACTATCGGGACGCTCGCTATTCTGCGGAGTACATCGACTACTTCTGCGATCTGATCCGGCCGCGATCCGACGAGAACATGCTCGCAGCGTACAATCAACGCGTGGTCAAAGGCTTGGCGGAGGTGCTCGGGATCCGCTACGACATCCTCCGCTCCTCCGACCTTCGGCCGCGGCTCGTCGGGAGCGCGCAAAGCAAGATGCTCACGCTGTGCCGAGAGTTGGGGGTTACTGAACTCAGAAATTTTCAGATGGGCATCGACCGAGGCCTCTACGACCCCGCAGCGTTTAGCGCGGCTGGTATCAGCCTGATACGGCAACAGTACAGTCCGCAGCGCTATGCGCAGCATGGCCAGACAATGATCGCCAACCTAAGTGTCGTGGATCTACTCCTGCATACCGGGCCGGAGGCCCTTTCGTTGATCAGAAAGGGATCCCGTTGGACACCTGCATAGTACCGGCGCCTGCTCAACCTGAGGCCTCTGCTTGAGAGCACTACTGCCAAGACTTGCAGGGAAGTTAGAGAGGAGACTCTGCCGTGGCCCAAGGGGGTGCATGTGCAGCGCGCTCCCCTCGACAATCAGGCAGCGGCCGATTGAATCGATCGAGCCCCTGTGGCGTCAAGCGCCGATCGACGCCGGAACAGGGGTGTGCAGCGCGAGCAGATCCGACTCGGCACGTACCTGCGCCTCGTAAAACGACAACCGCCGATGATGACCGGGCTCCAAGTGCCCCTGTCGGTGAGGCAAGTTGGTATCCAGCACAAACATGTCGCCCGGGTCCGCGTACACGGCATGGATTGCACGGCCGTTGCGCTCGATCGTCACATCTTGGTCCATCCAATCCACGCCGCGACCAAGCTGCGCGGCGCGGCACCTGGCGCTGCGGCCATTGCCACCGAGATGGCTGGGATCTAGCAAGACCTCCAGCGGCGCATCAGCGGCGAGAATACGACCTAAGCAGATCGCGAATTTCAGAAAGTGGACCTTGTCGTGGTGAAATGGCGCGGGGCCGTCGGTCCACTGCGAGCGGTGGGTCCAAATCGTCTGCACCCGAACAGGGTAGACAAACTCGGCGCCGGCGAAAAACTCGTCGGCAATGGCCGCTATGCACTCCGACGCCGGGCCTGGATCGCTCCCTGAGCCGGAGATCAGCTGGTCAAATATCCTGGTGAGGAATCATCCCACATCCATCACGCGCAAGCGCGACACCTGAACCTTCTACGCGGACGTCGTGTGGAGCCCGGCGCGACCCACAACAGAAACGATGCGGCGTTGTTTTTGCGCGCATGGCGTGATTGCCTCCAGGCGCGCTCTCTACTGGCAAAACAGCAGGAAGAGGATCATTATCCCCGGATCGATGGCCCGCTTGCCCAACAAGACCCGACCCACCAACCGCGGACAGCCGGACGAAGAAATCGTACAGGCTCACAAGATCATTGCGGGAATCGTCGAT
>JAZGFE010000083.1:0-30283 GCA_036479215.1 Nannocystaceae bacterium
AAGCACACGAAGCACACGAAGCACACGAAGCACACGAAGCACACGAAGCACACGAAGCACACGAAGCACACGAAGCACACGAAGCACACGAAGCACACGAAGCACACGAAGCACACACACGCCGTCATCGCCCCCTACGACAGCAGGGAGACCCACGCTCGGTGCGATGGCACCGAGCGGGAACTCACCCGGCAAGCGCACACCCACCACAGCTACAGAATCTGCGAGGGAACACGCTGCGTGACGACACCGGCGCATGGACATGCTGCATAGCGATACGGCCGGCCTAGGGCGTGCGGCACCAGACCGGAGCCAGCCCCGGTGGGAACGCGCAAGCCGTGTTTGGGCACGCGGCAGCGGAAACAAGCCGGAAGAGGAGAGGTGCTCGCCAACCGGCTGGCCAGCACCCGCCCTCCCAAGTACACGATGGTCGAAATGTCCCCGCTAGTTTCGGCTGCGGCCGCGCGCCTTCTGCTTGCCGCTCTCGGTGAGCGAAATCTTGCCCACACCGCTCGCCTTACTCGCCGGCGTGGATTTGCCCGCCGCGGGATTCCCGCTTCCGGCGGCCGAGGCCCCCGTCGCCGAGGCCCCCGTCGCCGAGGCCCCCGTCGCCGAGGCCCCCGTCGCCGAGGAATCCCGTGACAGCCCGTGTTTGTCCAGCACCTGAGCCTCGATCGCCGTCGCTATGTCGGCGTGCTCCCGGAGGAACGCCTTCGCATTCTCCCGTCCCTGGCCGATTCGGTCGCCTTTATACGACAGCCACGCGCCCGACTTGTCGACGACGTTCGCCTCGACCCCCATATCGATCAACATGCCCTCACGACTCACCCCTTCGCCGTACGTGATATCGAATTCAACCTCTCGAAACGGTGGCGCCATTTTGTTCTTCACGACCTTTACGCGTGTCCGATTGCCCACCACTTTATCACCCGACTTGATGGCACCGATACGACGAATATCGAGACGGACCGAGGCATAGAACTTGAGTGCATTGCCACCCGTCGTAGTCTCGGGACTCCCGAACATGACCCCGATCTTCATCCGGAGCTGATTGATAAACACCACCATCGTGCGACTGCGCGCCACCGATGCGGTAAGTTTGCGCAACGCCTGACTCATAAGCCGCGCTTGCAAGCCCACGTGTGTATCCCCCATGTCCCCCTCGAGTTCGGCTTTGGGCGTGAGAGCAGCAACCGAGTCGATCACGATCACATCGACCCCCCCTGACCTCACTAGCAAGTCGCAGATCTCGAGAGCCTGCTCTCCGTAGTCGGGCTGCGACACCAACAGCTCGTCGGTGCGGACACCAATCCTCCGCGCGTAGGACACATCGAGAGCATGCTCCGCATCAATGAACGCACAAGTGCCGCCGGCTCGCTGGGCCTCGGCTACAACGTGCAACGTCATGGTGGTCTTCCCCGATGATTCCGGCCCATAAATCTCGACGATACGCCCACGCGGCAGGCCACCGATCCCGAGCGCGATATCGAGGCCCAAACAACCAGTGGGAACAACTTGGACATCCTGACTGGGAATCATTCCTTCGGCGGACAGCTTCATGATCGAGCCCTTGCCGAACTGTTTTTCGATGGTTGCCAGCGCAAGGTCGATGGCTGATTCGCGCTGTTTCTGGTTAAGCTGTGGGGTCATGCTCATGAGTTGATCCGATCGGAGGTGTTGAACGTTAAATTGGGAGATTTGAGGTGGACCTCGTTCGTGGGTGGCTGGGGATCCGCAAGCTCGCCAACCCGAGCCAACCCCTGATCGAGCAGCCGATCCCACACAAGCTTGAGTGCCCACATCGCACTATGATGCCTAACGTCGCCACGGTCGCCCGTCGCACGCAGACTCTTGTGGCTCACACCGTGAGTATCGGTGACCGCAACGTGCACGGTTCCGACGGGCTTTTCGGGCGTTCCACCGCTGGGGCCCGCAATCCCTGTGATGCCCACACCTAGATCGGTGCCGATCGTACTTCTCGCGCGGTCACCCATAGCGACCGCCACGTGCTCGGACACGGCCCCGTGCTCGCGCAGCGCAGCCGCCGGTATGCCCAGCACAGCACACTTGACCCCGTTGTCGTACGCGATCACGCCCCCACGAAAGCAGGCCGAAGCGCCGGCGACCTGCGTGAGCATGCTCCCCAGTAATCCACCGGTGCAAGACTCCGCCACGCCCACGGACAGGCCTGCCCCGGTGAGCGCGCCCACCACTCGCGTTGCGAGGTCCGCGGTCCCGATGCCGTACAAGTTGCGACGGAATAGCTCGTGCATGGGGCCATCAAATACCGACAAGGCCTCTCGCCCGCGAGACCGATCGACACCTGTGTATTCGAAAGTCACGAGCACCTCTAGAGCACGGGCACGATAATGTACGAACATGTGGTCCAGATGGTCGGCAACGTCACGGCGAGCCCCCATACTCCCGATAAGCTCTTGGACCTTGGACTCACCGATACCGATGAAACGATAGGTTCGCAGCTCCACCGGTCGGATGCCGTGACCTGCAAGCAGACGTGGTTCGACCTGATCAGCCATCATGCGTCGCAGTTCACGGGGCACACCAGGCATGCAGATGACCGTGCAACTGTGCCCGGCATCTTCACCGATCTCCGCAGAGAAACCCGGCGCCGTACCGATGGGGTTGTCGAGAACGGTACAACCTTGGGGGAGATCTGCTTGCTTCAGGTTGGACGAAGCCATCTCGCCACCGCGCTCCGCGAAGAACGCCCGCAACTGTCCAACCACCCGCTCATCGCGCACGAGACGGGTACCCGCCGCTCGAGCCACCGCCTCGGCAGTAACATCATCTGTCGTGGGGCCCAACCCACCGGACACCAGGCAGATCTGCACATCGCGACTGCACCGCACCAGTACATCCGCGATTTCCGCGGCCCGATCACGCACTGAAACGCCGCGAATGACGTCGATGCCCAGCGCACGACAACGCCGGCCGAGGTATGCTCTGTTGGTGTCGACCACATCCCCAGCGATGATCTCGTCCCCGATGGTCACAATGTTTGCGCGAATCACATCCATGCCGGGCTTTGCTCATTCGGACATAGCGCCGGCACTGTACAAATGTCAAGGGTCCCGTTGGCGCCACGGTGCGAATAGTTTCAACCTGAACATGTGTAGATCTCGTACCGAGGGCCTGCCTGCCCCCCGCCGGAGCTGATCCGCTGTGCGCGTTCGATACGCAGCCAAAACCGACGTGGGGATGAAACGGACCCACAACGAGGACTACTTCTCTCTTCTCGAAGACGAGCAATTGTTCCTGGTGGCCGACGGAATGGGCGGTCACGCATGTGGAGAGGTCGCCAGTAAGCTCGCCACGGACGCCGTGGCCGACTTCTACCGCCATTCGAAGAACGTGGACGCAACATGGCCATACCGCTACGACCACGACCTCTCCTACGTCGAGAACCGTTTCATCACAGCCATCCGATCGGCAAATTCGAAGATCTTTTCCCACGCCCAGTCCAATCCTGCACGTCGCGGCATGGGCACCACCTTGGTCGGTTGTCTGCTCGTCTCCAAGTACGCCTACGTGGCGCATGTGGGCGATTCTCGCTGCTACCGGGTCCGAAAGGGCGAAGTGACACTGCTCACCCGCGATCATTCGCTGCTCGAAGACTATAAGGACGCCCGCCCGGACATGACCGAGGCGGAAGCGCGCAACTTCCCGCACAAGAACGTTATCACGCGAGCCCTAGGCATGCGCGAATCTGTAACAGTCGATCTCTCCAAATTCGAGGTGGAGAGCGGAGATCGGTTCGTACTCTGCTCGGATGGCTTGAGCAGCCTCCTCGCCGACCACGAGATCCTCTCGGTCACCGCGGAGAGCGACGATCTGGAGTCGGGCGTCGACCGACTGATCGACGAGGCCAATCAGGCCGGAGGCACGGACAATATCACCGCGATGGTGGTCGAGTGCACCTATTAGCGAAGGCGCTCGGAGATCGCCTTTAGTACATCCCGACGTGAGATCTGCCCCACCAACCGACCCTGGTCCACGACCGGAAATCGCCGATACACGTTCTTGAGGAATAGACCAGCGACGAAGTAGATATCCATGCTCGAGGGCACCGTGGCGACATCACGGGTCATGAAATCCTCCACCTGGCCACGAGGACGCTGATGCGACTCGCCGCTGGCCAGAAGCTTGAGGCAGTCCTTTTCGGACATCACACCCACAAGCGCGCCTGTGGGATCGACCACCGGCGCACCGGAGATCTTGTGCCCCAAGAAGAACTCCACGGCTTCGTGGATGTCGGTACCTGGTGCCAACGTCAACAGGCGCGTGGCCATGTACTCGCGCACCAATGGTAGCTTACTACTCGCCGCCATCCACGGCGCTCGTATTGCGGCATTCAATGTTCGCAAACCCTCCGTGGCTAACAGTAGCGCGGATCAAGCGGCGGTCAAATCGACGTCGCCATCGCGCTGCTGTGACGACTCACGTGCGCGCCCTAGAACGAGCGAAGGTCTCCAGTAGGGCTGCCGCGCCAGCGTCGGAACTGCAGTCACCCCCCCGAACCGCCATTTCAATGCCTTCGAGCGCCCCACGGATTCCCGGATCGGCGCGGAACGAACGCAACAACTCGCCTTCGATCGTCCGCCACATCCAACTGGCTCGCTGTTCGCATCGAGCGGCGGCCCACTGCCCGCTCTCCTCGAGCAGCTGTCGGTGGTCCCCCACGGCGCTAGCGATCTCCCCTACGCCCACGTCTTGCTGCGCACTGCAACAATAGACGGGCACCTGCCAACCCGCCGTCCGTGGCCGAAGCAGATGCATTGCGGAGGCGTGCACCCGGAGCGCGGACCTGGCCGCGACACGGTTCGCATCCTCTGCCTTGTTCACCACGATCACATCGGCGAGCTCAAGCACACCGCGTTTCACCGCCTGTAACTCGTCTCCGGCCCCCGGCAAGGTGACCAGCACGAAGGTGTCGATCATCTCCACCACCGCCACCTCAGCTTGGCCCACTCCCACGGTCTCGACGAAGACCGTATCGTAACCCGCGGCCTCGCACAGCGAGATGGCTTCGTGCGTACGAAACGACACGCCACCGAGCGCGCCACTGGACGGGGATGGGCGCACAAACGCCCGTCCGTGGCCCGCCAGCCGCGCCATCCGGGTCTTGTCGCCCAGCAGGCTGCCTCCCGTGCGCCCGCTGCTGGGGTCCACAGCAAGAACCGCTACGCGCTGACCCGCGTCAAGGCAACCCGAAGCAAGACGATCGATCAGGGTGCTCTTGCCCGCCCCCGGCACGCCAGTGATCCCGATCCGATGCGCCTGCTTCCCCCGCGCGAGCAACCTCCCCATCACCTCCCGCGCGAGCACACGATCGTCAGAACGCCTGGACTCGATCAACGTGATCGCCCGGCTGAGGGTCGAGCGATCTTGAGTCAGGACCCCGGTGACGTAGACCTCGGCGGACATTCGGCCACCGCCGCGCTCAGCTCCCCGCGTCGCCATCGGTCTCGATCCCTAAACGCAACTCTAGCTGCGTCAACACTTCGTCGGCCGCGTCAGTAAGCACAGTGCCGGGACCGAAAATCGCAGCCACGCCCATCTCCCGCAGTCTCGCGTAGTCTTGCGCCGGTATGACGCCGCCGACGAGCACCATGATGTCCTCGCGCCCCCTGTCACGCAATGCCGCGAGCAGCTGCGGGACCAAGGCGAGATGGCCGGCCGCCAAGGAACTCACACCCACCGCGTGAACGTCGTTGTCCGCCGCGTCCCGCGCAACCTCCGCAGGCGTCTGGAACAAGGGGCCGATGTCCACATCGAAACCCATGTCCGCGAACGCGGAAGCGATGACCCGTGAACCACGGTCGTGCCCATCTTGGCCGATTTTCGCTACCAACAAACGGGGGCGTCGGCCCTCGGCCCCTTCAAAGTGACGGACGCGACCAAGCACAGCTGATATGCGAGCGTCATCGTGCACCTCGGAACTGTACACGCCGCGGACCGCCTGCGAAGTCGCCTCATGCCGTCCCCAGACTTGCTCCAGTGCCCAAGTGATCTCCCCCACCGTCGCCTCGGCGCGCGCGGCCTCTATCGCGCCAGCGAGCAAGTTGCCCTGATCCGTCTCGGCGATTCGCGTCAACGCCGCCAACGCTCGGGTCACCGCCCCATCGTCACGTTGGCTTCGCAGTTGCTCCAAGCGAGCCAACTGGGCGCGACGCACCTCGTCGTTGTCCACTCTAAGCACGTCCACAGTCGGCTCGTTGACCAACGCGTTGTGGTTGACGCCGACGACAATCTGACGCCCAGAATCGATCCGAGCCTGGGTCCGCGCTGCCGCTTCTTCGATACGCTGCTTCGGCAGTCCCGCTTCCATGGCCTTGGCCATGCCCCCCAGACTCTCGATCTCTGCCATATGACTCCGGGCACGGTTCGCCAAGTCGTGGGTTAGCCGCTCTACGTAGTAGCTGCCCCCCCAGGGATCGATCACATCGCAGATGCCGGTCTCGTGTTGCAAGATGAGCTGGGTATTGCGCGCGATACGGGCACTTTCCTCGCTGGGAAGGGCGAGCGCTTCGTCGAATGCATTGGTATGAAGCGATTGGGTGTGGCCCGAGACCGCAGCCAGGGCTTCGACGCAGGTCCTTGCGATGTTGTTATAGGGGTCCTGAGCGCTCAGGCTCCAACCAGAAGTTTGGCTGTGCGCACGCAATGCCATGCTCTTGGCTTGCTTGGGATGGAAGGTACGGATCATCTCCGCCCAAAGCAATCGTCCTGCACGCAGTTTCGCCACCTCCATGAAGAAATGCATGCCCACGCCCCAAAAAAACGAAATCCGTGGAGCAAAATCGTCGATGGCTAGCCCTGCGGCCAACCCCGCGCGAACGTATTCGAGGCCATCCGCCAGCGTGTACGCCAGCTCGATGTCCGCGGTCGCGCCCGCTTCTTGCATATGATACCCGGACACGCTGATACCATTGAAACGAGGCATCCTCTCCGCGGTATAGGACAAAATGTCCCCCACGATCCGCAACGACGGCGCCGGCGGATAAATGTAGGTGTTGCGCACCATGAACTCTTTGAGAATGTCGTTTTGAATCGTGCCACTGAGCGCCTCGGCAGCGACGCCTTGTTCCTCTGCCGCAACGACATAAAGCGCCAGCACGGGCAACACCGCGCCGTTCATGGTCATGGATACACTCACGCGCGCAAGCGGGATTTGATCGAAGAGCGTCCGCATGTCGAGTATGGAGTCCACCGCCACCCCCGCCATGCCCACGTCTCCGACCACACGAGGGTGGTCCGAGTCGTACCCACGGTGGGTGGCAAGATCAAAAGCGATGGACAAGCCTCGCTGGCCCGCAGCCAAATTCCGGCGGTAGAACCGGTTGCTCGCTTCCGCGGTGGAAAATCCTGCGTACTGCCGCACGGTCCACGGCCGCGCGGTATACATGGTGGCGTAGGGTCCGCGCACATAGGGGGGGAACCCCGGCATGCCACCGAGATGGGCCACCGACCCCAGGTCGTCGCGGCCATAGTGAGATTGGAGTGGGATGCCTTCCGCAGTCGTGACGTGTTCGGACGAGCGCCCAACCTCGGGAGGAGGGAGCAAGCCATCGAAGGGCACCTGCGAGAAATCGGGGATCCGACTCACGCGCGCGCCTCCAAGCAGGACAGTACGCGGTCCATGTGCTCGACGATGTCGGTATCGGGTCCGATGGTCGCGCCGGTATACGATAGCTGCTCGGGCGGATCGCAGGGCGTGCCATCCGCGGACCACAGCGCAACGTGTCCAAAACCTTGGGCGCGAAGACGGGTGACGAAATCCGGATCCAGGCCCAGGTCCAGACTCCAAACGGCGACTCGGAGCGCCGCGTGGACGGGAGCCGGCGACACATTCGGGTCGCGTCCTTTGGCGCCAAGGCCATGAACTTCGATGTCGAACCCGACGCTCACGTAGATCTGCGCCACCGACTGCGAGCACTCCCGATGGGCCGTAGCGGGTGACGGCACGAACACGAAGACTCGCGGACGTCCATCACGACGATCCGCAAGGCGATGCGTACGCTCAAACAGGGCCTCGATCGCCGCGGCTGGGCGAACGCTAGACAGCGGTGCGACCTCAAATCGCGTCTCGCCGTGTCGCGTGAACCACTCGGAGCGAGCCCGTTCGATCGCTACCGCAAAGCCCTCCCCAGCCGCCCCCCCCCCTGCCCCATGCCTCGGCGAGGGAGGAGTGGGATGCTTCGCCACTTGCGGGACGTCGCGCTCGAGTTCGGGTGCGAGCGGCCACTGGGCCCGGCAGAAACGATTCACACCCACCATGATCTTGCGACCCACGGCCAGTTGATGTTGCGCCTCGGCAGCACGCCCCCGCAGCCGTGCGCGGAGCGAACCGTTGCGCAACACCTCCACAATGCCCCCCGACGCTTCAATTTCGCCAAAACGCTCCCAGGCGGTCCGGGACACGGCGTCGGTGAGAGCCTCGACGTACCCGCTCCCACCCACGGGATCGAGCACCTCACCTAGGTGCGACTCTCGCCGCAGCACCAGTTGGCTGTTGATGGCGAGGCGACGCTCGAACGCTCCTGCCGTCACGTCTCCCCATGTCATCGCACGGGCAAATACCAGATCGGCCCCGCCCACGATGGCTGCGAAACTCATCACCGAGGTTCGCACCACATTGTTCCAAGGATCGATGGAGGAGAGATCTCGCGATGCGCAGCTCGCATGCAGTCGCATCGGCACGGTCCACGGTGGCACCCCACAGGCCTGCAGCAAACGCTCCCACACGACTCGGGCGGCACGCAGTTCGGCGATGGCCCCGAACAAGTCGCTGCGCACCGGGAGGTGGAACACGAAACGCGCCGCGGCATCCCTCGCATCCACCCCGGCAGCGTCGCACGCCCGCAGATACGGACACGCCGTCGCCAAGGCCAACGCGAGGCCATCTGCGGGTGTGGCCCCAGCCTCGTGATAGGGGCGAATCGACACGCCTATCGTCCACGTCGGCCGCCCCCCGTCCCTCGCGCGAGCCGTCGCCTGTGCCAGATGATGCAGCGCGTGATCGAGCCCGATGTCGAGCCCTCCGTCTTTCGCCAGCCGCGCCAGCGGATCTGCCACGATGTGAATGGGTAGGTCGTCCCTGCCAGATGGAGCGTCCGCGAGCTGGCGGGCCACGAGACTCGCCATAGCTCCCGCATCTACAAACAACTCAAGCGCGGGGGTCTTATCTCCGCTGGCCGAACGCTGAACCGCATCTATCACGGCGAGCAAACTCGATGAACGCTGTTCCAGCACCGACGCCGGAGCCAGCCCCGGCCCCCAGTCCACGGCGAGCGCCGCCACGCCGAGACGCTGGAGAATGTCAACTCTCGCGTGCTCGCGGTCCGCCATGTCCAACGGGTCTAACTCGTACGCCAGGTTTCCCGAGCCAGCGGCGCTCGGTGCGATCGCGCAACGTGCGAGCGCCTCGTTGTGTGCTGGGCTCGACGCCTTGCCGTCATCGGCGAAGAGCAACGCAACCGGAATGCCGTCCGTCGTGACCGTGCCCGACGGGCGCTCCGTCCCCGAGGCCAAGCGACCCGATGATCCCGCAAGCGCAAGCCAAGCTTGTCTCGATGTCGGCTCGAACTCGGGAGCGACGCGGGCTCCCCTCCTCTCGGGTGCTTGTGACATCCGACGCCAGTGTAGCGTGGACGACCGCTGCGTGCGCCCCGGCGCTACCCGCCACGAGCCGCCCGAACCTCGAGTCAGGTCTCCAGCGAGTAGCGAGCGTGCAATACGCACTCTACGTCTTGCATGCGCACGAGCGAGCGCCCAGCACCCCATCCGCGTCTAGAATCAGTATGCGAGCGTACAGTATGCAAATTACGCGCTTCGATTGCGATCACGTTTCGGCCCGCCCATCTTCGTCGCCGATAGCTAGGGTGAATTAACACTTTCTCACAGTCGCCGGTGTAAGGTACGATTGCGCGACTGGCCAAACGCCGCCCCGGGCGGCCAAGACGCTCGACACCGCGAACCCGGCGAGAGACGAACACTGCACTTCACCGACAACAACCAGGTACGGGGCCAGCTTGAAACATCGGCGCTGCCGGCGAATCCGTGACCCCCTACGCATTTTCCCACTCCCAATCAACGAGCGCCGCTTAGCTCGACCCGCATGCATCGCATGCATCGCATGCATCGCATGCCCCGAGCAGGTGCCACCACCCCATAAACGACAACTGTCTACTCGGAAGGAAACACCATGCTGACTCGGAAACTTCGTTTGTTCACCAACTTGGCGCTCTTCGCCGCCAGCACCCTCGCCTTCAACGCCTGCACCACCGACGAGAAAGATGCGGCTGAGAAAGGTGCGGATGAGAAGACCAAACAGCCTGCTGGCGACGGCGACGGCGACGGCGACGGCGACGGCGACGGCGACGGCGACGGCGACGGCGATGCAGGCGACGGCGATGCAGGCGACGGCGACGCAGGCGACGGCGCCACCGGCGGCGGCATCAACGCGTGCATCCCCGGCATCAATGACTGTCAGGAAGATCAAAAATGCCAGCCTTACGTCAAAGTAGATGACGCCTGCTGCGTCGACGCGGACATGTGCGTGCCCATCACCGGCGACAAACAAGTCGGTGAGGCATGCACACGCGAACGCTACAGAGATGATTGCGCCAAAGACGTTTTTTGCTTCGCTGGCACATCCGGTAAGTTAGGCCAAGGGAAATGCAAACAGCTGTGCGACGGCACCAACGTGGACAGCTGCGCGAATGTGGGCATTCCGCAGGCCACATGCATCCCGTTCAACGAGAACAAGCTCCCGCTGTGCGAGACGCCTTGCCATCCGCTTCGACCCGAGTGCGAGGCAGGTGCTGGCTGCTACCCTGCAGATCCTTACTTCCTATGCGCCGACCCTGACCCAGAGCCGGGCATGGGCAAAGACGGGGACGACTGCAACACGATACAAAGCTGCAATCCGGGCCTGCTTTGCTCACCCCCAACCGCGAAGCCCTACGAATGTCCTTCCGACAGGTGCTGCACGAGCTTCTGTGAACTCGACGATGGCAACCCCGTCGGCGAAACGTGTACCGATCCCGAGACCTGCATGGCCATGTTTGACCCCGAAGCCGCCGAGACGAATCCCGAGTACGTCGACGTCGGCTTTTGCACCGTAGCACCGTAGCTACCGACGGCTAGGGGAATCACGAGCGGGGGGAAGAAGCAAGCAACTCCCTCCCCCGCGCGGCGCAAGCCGCCGAGAGCCGGCCGAGCACCGCTCTCTTGCGTCCGACCTCGCTCTCCGCTCCCCCCTGCCACCACCAACCTATCCGGTTTAGTAGCGCGACCTCGTGAGCTGCACCAACGCCTCCCGCAAGGTCTCCTTGGTATGGCGTGCTCGCGATTCGCTCGCCTCATCGTGCGCCCCGAGTAGGACCTCCATCGCATGACGGGACTTGGCTTTCTCCGTCACGCTAAGTTCCATGTTCTGCTCCCCTCTCGAATCATCCGAGAGCAGGTTGAGCATGAAACCGATGCCCGACGCCACGATATCCTTCTGCTGACGATAGTAGTCTTCCCTTAGACGCGTAAAGTAGTCTGGAAAAATCTCTTCGTACGCCGGCTCTTCTTTGGGGTGAGACAAGGCCCACGCTCCGATCCGCGCCAGCACTTCGGCGCGAAAGCCCGTCTTGGCGTTCGAGTCCATCGCGTCCTCTAGACCTCGCATGAATTTCTCGTCGGGATCGGCGAGTTTTCCTGTGAGTTCGTCGAATAGGCGCTCGCGCTTGACGAAATGCTTGGCGTGCACGACGTACTTGCGAAACAACTCAACATAGCGCGCTTCATCCACCAGACCCAAGGCCTCGCGCACCTCCCAGTCCGTCAGATCCAACCATCGATCCCACACCGCCGCGGTGATGCTCTCATCGTCGTCATACTTGTGAAAGCCTCCCCCAGCGTGTTCGAGCGCCATCCAGCGGTGATTCACTTTGTCTGAAAGGAAGCCTCGAATCTCCTCAAACAACGAGGGCACCGTAATACAGCGTTGCCCTTGATCCGCGGCGACCGCGAGCAGCAGCCCTTTCATATCCCGCACGCTCGCCCCAAAACTGCCCTCGTAGTCCCCAAGCAGATGGTCGGATCCCTCCGCACGTACGACGGCGTGGGGGTAGCGTTCCGCATGCATCGCGGGCACGGCGGCCAACAGTTCGCGAGCTTCGTCGTTGCTCAACCCCTCCGGCACACGACCGTAGGAGTAGAGGTCCGCCTTCTCCAGCGGGGTGAGCCGGCGCAACACGTCCCGCAGTCGCTCGTCATACTTGCTGGGATCGGGTCTCCGCAACCGGGTCATCACAGCCCAAAGCGCGAGCACACCGGTGACATGCGGAGCAATATGAACCCCACGCAACACATCCCCGACCTGTTCTTGGTAGATCTTCCGTTCCACCCGATAGTCGAGAAGATACGGAACTGGGATCAAATGGATCCGGGCTCGAAAACTCTGGTATTCCGCTGAACGACCCGCACGAAATTCGAGCAAATTGATATCGTTCGCTGAACCTGTGAATACCACATCGAGATTGAGCACCACGTGGTCCAGTGCCACACGGGCATTCTCGATTCCCGTCAGCAGGTACTTATACTGTTCGTAGGGCCGCTTGAGCAGATCGCTGAAGTTGATCACGCCTCGGTTGGCGTCCACCAGATCCCCCTGCGTCCCATGCATCACTTGCCCGCCCACCGATGGTGGCAGAGACGAGAACGCCTTGTCTCCCGTAACTGGGAAGGAGCGCGCGTCCACAGTTTGCTTGGGCTCCACATCCACCAGCCCCGACCGATACGACCGACTCAAGAAGAAGCGCTCCACCCGAACATGCTCGTATACCTTGCGCAGATCGCCTTGATACTCGGCAAGTAGGGCGTCGAATATCTGGCGATTGCGGGCCGAAAGATCACCGTGGAGCACGGCCTCGCTGAGCACAAGATCAGGATAGGGCGCACAGATATCTTGAAGCATGTTTTGTCGCTCACTGATCGGTATCAGGAGCAAGGGCGAGTCTTTTGTCTCGTCAGCGATCCGAGCCTCAAGGGTTTCACCTTCGAGTCGTGCGTAGCTACCCACGCCGCTTAGGGACTGCCCCGCACCGAAGCCAATACCGCCGCGTTCGGTCGAGCGGGTGGGGAACATCCAAGAGAAGCGATACAATGCACCGGCGTCCGTGCGAGAGAACTCTTCGAGTCCCAGTTGAACACACTCGAGCAGCGTACTCTTCGCACTCCCGTTGGGACCGTGCAGCAGCAGCAGCGAATCAATCCTCCCGAGCCTGCAAAAACCGTCCAGAGCCTCGTAGAACTCATTTTGAGCCTCCTCTTGGCCAACGAGGCGGTGCCCGTTGTCGAACTCCCTATCGAAGAGCTTGAATCGTCTAATTTCGCCACTGGGGGTTCGCACCCCGCGATGGCCAAAATGGTCGAAGGCTGCTTTCAGATACTGGGCGGCGTTTCGAGTATGCACAGTGGGACGCGTGCACAAACCACGGAACCACTCGTCAAAATCGAGCACGCGTTTCGTGGCCGAAAAATCGTGGGCCACCGAGTCCGCCAATGAGTCGATACGCTTGCTTAATTCACCTTCGGACAGTTGCTTCATCGATCACCGTAAATTCGACATGGATGGTTTTTTGTACGGGTACGCAGGCGTTTTCCTGACAAAGGGCGAAGCGCAACTCCCCCCGCAGCCACAGGTCACCGGCGCGGCCAGCCTCAATGGGCAAGGCAAACTCACAAGAACGATCGCTGCGTGCGACCGCGTCCTCCGCGGTCCAATGAAGTGGGTCGACACGCAATCCATGCGCGGGCGTGACGAGTAACTCGATGGGGTATTCGAGGCTCAAGCTCCACGTGTCGCGGGCACCCACCGACACGCGCGCCACGGCGGGCACATCCACCTCGAGCTCGCGAGGCACGTCGATCCGAAGATCGTACCCCTGATCGCCGCGGGTGCGCGGGGCATCGTAGAGGCGAGGACCGGGTAGCAGCGTGTCGACGGGACGACCCCGGATGGGAGTCGTCGTCGTCCCCGAACGCGACGACACTTCGGGCGCGGCTCGATCGAGCGACGCAGTGGCGGTCTGCCCCTCGGATCGGGGCACCACCGCACAAGCCGCCGACACCAGGTCGGCCGCAACGATGGCCGCAGCCAGGACCGCAGCAGCAGGGGTTCTCACCCAGCTGTGAGACGGAAACGTTGTGAACATCGGCGATGAACTCATCATATCGCGGTCCATAGGCCACGCACCCACGCGCGAGAAACTGGCCGCCATGGGGTCGGCGACCTGTGCGAACGCGTACGCACAAAGCGGGTACCCGGTAGGTGATCAGTTCGCGCGGTCCGCTCGCGCCTCACCATCGCCACGTTCGAGTCGAATGTGGACATCCCGCGTCGTGTGCCCGCGTCGCACGTCGGAGTCGACCGTCGCCGGCCGCAGTCCGTCGGCACGTTCGGGGGGCGGTCGCGCCTCGACTCGGACCACGCCTTCGGGCAACCCCTCGACGTGCCAGCTTCCGTCGGCGCCGGTGCGTGTCTCCGAACGCGCGCCGTCCGTCGTCACCACGACCCGTGCGCCTCGCAGCACCTCGCCGATCTCGTCGGTGACGACCCCCCTCATCGCACCTCCGTCCTCCAACTCGATGATCCACTCTCGCTGCTGGCCGCCCACCCTCGCCACGGCCGGCACCATACCGGCTGCGACCACGCGTAACTCAACGGTGACGCCCACAGGCACACCAGCGAGGGTCGCCCACCCCTGCGTGTCGGTCACGACCGACACCCGTGCTCCGCTGATCCGTGCACCGGCGATGGGTTCGCCGCCTCGACGCGTCCGCACCTGCACCCTCACGGTGGTCGACCGTTCCAGGACGAATTCCTGCTGCTCCCCGGAAGCCTCACCGACCCGCACGATCTCCCCGATGGGCAGATAATCCGGGTGTGAAAGGCGGAGCTCGGCTGGCCCTGGGGCCAACGCCACAAGCTCGAAGACACCGCGCTCGTCCGTCGCTGTGGCAGCGGTATGCACGGCGGGGTCGAGGGGAGCCAACACCACGAAAACGTCTCCGATCGGCTGAGAATTCGCATTGCGCACCCGACCCACCCAACGCTCGCTCGCCTCGACGAGCACCACCTCGAGGTCGGCACCACCGGCTCGCACATCCACCTCGATCCGCCTTGGGACCATGCCTTGCTTCCGGATCTGCACCTGCAGCGGACCCCGCCGCATCCCTGCGTCAAACACGCCTCGGTCATCGGTCCACAGCAGGTGCGCCCCATTCACCTCGACGCCAGCCCCGGAGACCGGCCGACCGTTGGTATCACGCACGCGACCCGTAACCGGAAAGCCCTCGCCCACGAGGAGCACCACGCCAACACGCGTTTCGGAAGAAGATAGTTCAAATTCGACCGGCGTCCCCTGGGCGAATGCGGGGTGTCGCGCGTGCAACCGATATCGGCCGGCGGGCAACAGATCGAGCACGAAGCGACCCTCGGCGTCGGTACGTACGCCGTCCGCCCGGCCAGATGACACGCCTGCCCCCAGCTCGCCCGCCATCCCGAGAAACTCGCGCTCATGAATGCCCGGGACTTTGCCACTCGTTACACCCAAACTTCCGCCGGCGGACCGACGGGCGAGACGAAAGATCCGGCCCATGGACTGTTGCCTCGTGGCATCAAACACACCATCGGTGTCGACCACGACTTCGGCGTCGGCCACCGGTAGCCCCCTATCATCTCGCACGATACCCTCGATTTGGCCCGGGCGGGTCAAGGCAAGGGTTATCTGTTCCACAAACCCGCGCACATCCACCTCCACCGGATCGGGGGGTAGAAAGCCGTCGGCGCTGACCCGGAGCAAGTAAGGCCCCGGTACGACCGGCCCGAGGCGTGCTTGGCCATCGGCATCCGTCTCACTGCGCCGCGACAGCATCCCGACCGCGGCATAGCCCAAACTGAGCCGAGCCCCCTCCACAGCACGACCATGGGGATCCACAACAAGTACGGGCACGCGAAACGCTTCGATCAGGGCCAAGCTCAAGCGTAGATCCGGCGTGACGTTCTCGAGCGGAATCGATGCGAACTCGCTACCGTGGAGATCGGAACCCGGAGCTATCACCTCTACCGCGTAGACACCGTCGGGAAGGTCGCTGAACACGAAGCCACCATCCGGCGCGAGCTTTTGGGTACGCGGTGGCCACACTGCAGAGCCTTCCAGACGGGCGATCGTGCCTTCAGGCACGCCGCCCGCGGCCACGGCTTGACCGTGCAACGATGTGATTCGGTCGAGGACGATGAGTACGCCGGCTTCGGGAGCGACGGCTTCCATCACACTGTCCACGTGGCCCTCAAGTGAGGCCCGCAAGCTCACCGGTCCCACCGGGAGCGTCTGGAACCGAAAATTGCCGTGCGCGTCGCTCTCGGCTCGCCATGGCTCGCGTTCGTTGTGATGAGGACTGGGCATGGCGGTGATGCGTGCGCCTGGCACCGCCTTCCCCGATCGGTCCACCACCTGACCCGACGCCTCGAAGCCCGTCCCCAACGCCACGGTCGGAAGCGTAGGATCTCCTGTCTCCGCGAGTTCGAACTCCAGGTAGCCCCGCAGGTGTCCCGGCACCAAGATCTCCGCCACCAAGATCTCGTCCACGGCGACCCGAGACGGCCCCGAGTCGCGCGATGCTCGTTGCTGGGGGAGTTCCACCGCGTACTCGCCCTGCTCGTCACAAGCCGCTTCGCCGACCAGCCGACCAGCCAACCACACGCGGGCAAGGCAGGTCCCCCTCGGCGCGGGCGTGCTAGCGATGCCGTCCGCGCCATCTGTACGCGGCTCGACGTCCGACGAAGCTGGCGGATGCGGCCCGCCCCCGCCCCGCGCTGCATCGGCGCGGTTCGTTTCATCCACCTCGATCCGCACACGGCCCACAACCCGCACCCGCACCGACTCCAGCACCTCGCTTGTAGAGCCCGTCGCCACGGAGAAGGGAGGTCTCGCATCAGGAGCGAAGGTTGTGTCGGTCGACCATGCGGCATGGAGCACAGCGAACGCGGTGCCTAGCGCGAGCATCAACCACGCACCACCCAATGCCGCGATACGTCGGTGTCCGCTCGTGGGTGGACGCCGAGCGCCGTCGAAGGGGACGCCCATCTCCCCGCCCGGTCTCGGCTCGCTCACGGACGCAGGCTAGCCCGGCTCAGTCCGCGACCGCCACCACATCGATCTCGACCCGAGCGCCCTTCGGCAGCGCGGCCACCTGCACGCAAGCCCGCGCGGGAAGGTGTGCCTCGAACCTCCCGCCGTAGATCTCGTTGACGGTCGCAAAATCCGCGAGATCGACGAGGTAGATCGTGGCGCGGATCACGTTGTCGAAGCCCATACCGGCAGCCGTGAGCACGGCCGAGAGGTTGTCCATCACACGCGTGGTTTGCACGGCGATGTCGTCCGCCCCTACCAATTGCATCGTCACCGGGTCGAGGGGGATCTGTCCCGAGGCATAGAGCGTGCGTCCCCCGGTCACCACCACGCCCTGACTGTACGGGCCGATGGCGGCCGGAGCGGCTTCGGTATGGACGGCGACACGGGACACGGGGGCGACGGCGGTAGGCATGGGATGCTCCGAAAACGGGTGAGACGGATGAGACCATCGCAAAGGACCGACCGCATGTCCAAGGCCGAGGATCGCAAGCCGGCACGAACCGGATCTGGGTCCGAGCAGGGCCGGCCGGTCCGGTGACCCGCTGGGTTGCACGCGATGAGAAAGCCCGGTAAAACCCGGCACCCCGTGCCGGCACGGGGCATCGGGCGCGTAACTCAGTGGTAGAGTGCTACCTTCACACGGTAGAAGTCGCAGGTTCAAGTCCTGCCGCGCCCACACCATTTCAGCCGCTGTCACGCCAAACCGACCGCGGCACACGACACCCTTTTCGACCGCGATGTTCCCGGCGCTCGCATTCCTTTTGCTCGGCGGTGCCGCGGCCTTCGGGCTGTTTCGGCTTGTGCGATCGGACGCTGCGGGCCGCCGCTACTTGCAGGCGGCTGCCGATGAGGCGCTGCCGAGTGCTGCACATCTCTCCCCTGCGATGCGCACGCTTGCAGCGGACACCCGTACGCTTCGTTTGGTATTGGAGGGCACCACTCGGCAGCTCGCTCGCGGGCCCTACGCGCTCTTTGGTCGCTGGGGGCCGTGGCTCGTCGACCTCAACCGGCAGCTCGGGGAGTGGCTCGATTCGGTCCACGGTTCGGACCACGAGGACCCCATCGCCATCCCCTGCGTCGTCGATAGCCATCGCACCATCGGGCGGGCGTTCGCAGGAGGTAGCTGGGGCGCCATGGAAGGCACGCCGCCGGCGCCGGAGGCGGTGCGCCACCGTCTGAACATCGTGGTCAAAGCGCTCGGCCAGATTGAACATGCGTTGGTGGAACGCGTCGACCCGTACCGCTAGCCCGACGACGGCCTTGCGCCACCGCCACCGCCACCGCCACCGAACGCGCTCCTTCGCACCCCACGAGAGGCGAAGTTATTGCGCGTCACCAGGCACTCGGAGCACTCCGTGCGTATGCTGGCGGCGATGCCGTGCCCGGACCTCTCCTTCCGACCACTCGCTGCCGCTGTGCTGCTGGCAAGCTGTACGGGCGACGAACCCCCTCGAGCTGACCCGACCTCGACCAACGCGGAGAGCGCGACCCAACTGGGCGCAACGACAGCAGACCCGAGCGATGATGCGCCTCCGGAAAGCTCGACGGGTGCGGAGGCCGACCCCGAACAACCGATGCTGCCGGCCCTGCCGGCACGCCCGAATCGCCGCTACTGCTCTTTTTCCGGCAAGCCCCCGCCGAACAAGGGTCGTGTGGACATCGTGTTTCCGCAGCGCCTCTCCCTCACCGGATGCTTTGCTGCCGCGGACGTTCGCCAGCCCGCACCAGACCTCATTCCCTACGAAGTGAACAGCGAGCTATGGACCGATGGCGCCATCAAAGATCGCTACATCGTGCTCCCACCGGGCATGGGCATCTCCTTTGACGACGACGGACGCTGGCGGTACCCGCTCCACACCGTGTTGATCAAGAACTTTAGCTTCGTATTGGCCTCCTCCCCCGATCTCGGCCCACTGCCGGTCGAAACCAGGATCATGGTCAAAGGAGACACCGGTTGGATCTTCCGGACGTACAAGTGGAACGAGACGCACACCGATGCCGAACTCCTCGCTACGGACGAAACCGTGACGCTTTCCGTACATGACGGACCAAGCACCATCGATCTACGGTATTTGTTTCCCAATGCCGGGCAGTGCCTCGTGTGCCACAGCACCGATGACGTGGTGTTCGGCCCGGTCCGCCCCCAGCTGGACCGACTCGTGAACTACGGTCACACGACAGCCTCCCAGCTCGAAGCGTTCGCCCAGATCGGCGTCTTCGAAACACCGCTCCCCGACCCGAATCAGCAAGAGCGCAGTTTGGTGGACCCAACGAAACAGGAGGGGACCCTCGAAGAGCGGGCTCGATCCTACCTGCACGCCAACTGCAGCCACTGCCATCGGCCTGGGGGCTGGCAACCTGCGGGCATGGATATGGACCTCCGGTACAACACAACGCTTCACAATGCTCGGATCTGCGATGTCAACGTGGAGTACACCGATGTATGGACCGGGGCAAAACGACGCATCGACGCCGGCGACCCCACCAACTCAAGTATCTGGGCGCGCACCCAGCTGCGGCAGCTGGGCCAAATGCCGCCTCTGGGCACTGTACTGCACGATGCCGCCACGGGGGTGATCGCCGAGTGGATCGAAAGCATCGACACCTGTCCCCCTTAACCCCTACCGCACACCGGGGACCATCACGGCATCTAACAATTCCTCGGACACGCCGTCCACAGAGTTGTCTCGATGCTCCTTGACCTTTCCGACCCCCGGCGCGAACCAATAGTTCACGACCTCACCTTCTTGGTTGCCGCTCGTACGCGTGCGCCGCACATGCACGCAGTTGAATGTACCCGCATCGACCGTGATCTCCACGTCGACAGCTATCACCTTGTAGTCATGGGATCGCTCGTCGACATCGGGCTGCTCCCCCTCAAGCGCCGTACCGATCGCCGTCCGGGTGTAGCTCCAGCCCACGGCGGGTCCCGGACCGCTCTTCCATGCGTCGTCGGCCCGGAGAAAGCCAGGGTTGTAATCGACCTCAAGCTCCACAACACCTTTGGTGGCGACCTCCTTGTGGACACGCAGGGCGGCACTCCCGTCCCGGATGATGTAGCTACGCGATGCCCGCCCAGCGCCATCCTCCTCATCCGCGAGCAAAAACGCCTCTCGCTGGTTTCCTTGGAAATCCGTCCACATGGTCGCGCTGAGGTTCACAAATTCAAGCCCGGTCACGTTGCCCGTGGCATTGGTATGCCGATAGACCCAGCTCGAGCCCGGCACAAGCGGGTAGAGGCTCTTGAGCTCAACGGAGTCGCCTGTCGAACCCCCTGCGGAGGAAGTTGCCGGATCCGGAGGATCGACTTGCCCGCACGCGAGTCCAGATGTGGAGACAAAAATGACGAGGTACGATCTCACGCTCACCCGCCGAGAGTGCCTCGACTCGGGGCGCGACGTCCAGGCGGTCCCACGATGCGCTCCCGCGAAGTGGAGTGTCGCGTTGCCACGTGCGCGACTGGCGAGGTGATGGCGCGCCGCCGAACCCGACACCGCCGCAATCTCGAGTCACATACCATCGGGGCAGCAATTCCTGGCGAGTCAGTTCACCTGGGTCACCTGACTGGAACGGATGCTGGGGACCACCCGCAATGGCTGCGGCACAAAACCGGCATCGCCAGTCCAAGGGACACGATTGAACTGCGGCAACAGCAATCGTAGGCCAACCCCCACGCCGTGGGCCAGTTCGACCGTCTCAGACCACTCGAACACCGAACCAAAATCGTAGAACAACACGCCACCAAGCTGCACACCGCGCCAGTCGATGGGACGTGTCCTAAGTTCCAAATTGGCGAGTAGCGAATTGGCACCGAAGGCGCGAAGATGCTGACTTGGGAAACCCCGCAGTCCGTTGTCGCTCCCCAGCGACACAAAACTATTGTTCGTGTCCTTCCAGCGCAAGGAAACATGAACGCGTGCAACGATCCGCACCGGCCCGAGCATACGCGTCGCCGCACGTACGAGGGCCAGCAAGCGAAGATCGACCCACTCGCCGTCCTCCCAACGCGCACGCGGCCCACCCGATACCCTCAAAAGCCCGCCTCCCGGATCCCAACTCCATCCGGCGGATGCACGTAACAACCGGGCCTCGGCACTCGATCCGAGGATGGTCAGTGGTGCGGATACGGAGAAGCTTGCTTGCGGCCCCAAACGCACGTTCTCGCTTTGCCCGTAGGTATCGAGATGGGTGTAGATACGGTATCGTGGGACGAATAGGTCGTAACTCACCCCTGGCCCCACTTCCCGGCGCGCACGTGGAGTGACCTGCTGTGCGAAGGCTGGTATCAACGACAACGGCACATCGGATTCCGCGTTGGGGGCGAAGCGTCGGTCCTCAAAAAAGGTGAACACCCGGAAGGTATGACGGCGCTTGTGCCCGGTGCGCGAAGCGAACGAGGCCTGCGCACTGATCTTGCGTTGGTCCCAGATCCGGAGGCCTGCCGCGCTGTCGTGCCCCTCGGGTATCCATGGCTGGGTGTTGCCGTTGACGAGTCGACGCACAATCTTGGACTCGTAGCGACCCGTGATCGAGTACGCCCGGCGCTGCGCCAGATTGTAGAAAGGCCTACCCACTACGACACTGGAGAAGCCGCCCTCGGGGCGGCTCGAGGCGCGACTAAAAATCACGCCCACTTGTTCGCTCAACGCAAATTCCCGTCCCAGCGTGCGCCGGGTGCCGTAGCTCTCGGAAGCCGAGAACGTGTCGGGACGCAACGAAAAACGGACTGCGGCGCGGTGCCCGATCCCTCCCAAATTTCGCTCCACCAAGCCGAAATTCAAAGCGTTGATTTGGGTCGAGATATTGAAGCTCGATTCGAGACGCAGACTCCAAAGGTCTCGTGTGTGGACCAAGATTCCGACGGACTCGGAATCATGAGTGCGCACAGCGACGATCCGCACCAACGCGAAAATGCCCATCCCTCGCAGGATTCGCATGCTCTCTTCGGCACGCTGGTTCTCGTAGCGATCGCCCTCGCGTAGCAACAGCTCACGCCTGACGATGCGCGCGCGCGTGCGCGCGTGGAAGACGTTGAGCCAGGTCGGGAACAACTCTCCGTCGACGAATACGTCGTCTCGAAGGATGCGGACGTAGGCAACGCGTTTGCCCTCCGCCGCGGGATCGATCTCCAGGGCCTCCGCGCGGAGTACCGCCTGGGTCCGTCGCCACTCGTAGGTCTCCTTACCCGTCGGGGCTGCGCCCATCGCAAGAGTGAGCGCAAAACCGACCATCGTTCCCCAAAGCACGCGCTCACACTAGTCTGTGGGCGCGAGCCAGGGCAAGCTCGCACCCGACTCGCGCGCCGCGGCAGCTGCCCCTACCAGGCGTAGATTCGGGCGTAGATTCGGGCGTAGATTCGGGCGCAGATTCGGGCGCAGATTCGGGCGCAGATTCGGGCGCAGATTCGCACGGCTGCCACACGCCCGCCACACGAATCAGACCTCGACATCCCCCGCGCCGCCAGTGAAACTCTCTCCTCCTCCGAGACGCGCGATTGTCCAGCTTCTGTCGCTTCGAGCAAGGGATCACCACACCATGCACACCCTCGCGTCTAGAATGACCCGGGTCTACCGAGTCCTCCGAACGACCCACGGTCTCCGTGTCATTCCGCTGATCGTCGCTGCCTTGTTTTTGGTGCTGCGGACGATCGTGTGGAGCTTCATGAAGCTCGACTATCTGTTCTTCCCTCGACTGAGGCGCACACGTGTGCAGCGACCGATCGTGCTCGTGGGGAACCCACGCACGGGCACCACTTTCCTTCAGCGTTTTCTCGTCGACCATGGTTTCGGGTCAGGCATGGAACTCTTCCTCATGCTGTATCCATCGCTGCTCCTGCAGAAATTGCTTGGCCGATTCATCCCCTGGCTCGAAAAACTGAGCCCCGCAAAGTTCCATTCTACGCCAGCGCACCAGACGAGCTTGTCATCGGTGGAGACGGACGACGTCGGCGTGCTGTTCCGCTACTTCGACGGCTTTTTTCTCTACGGATTTTTCCTTTCGTTCGACGATGAAGACATGTTGGCGGCGGTGGACCCGAAAGTCCGCGACACGTCGGCACGGGACTTCCTGTGGATTGAAGCCATGTGGCGCCGCAGCTTGGTGCTACACGGGACCGATCGCAATGTCGCCAAACTCTTCTCGGTCGGCCTTCGCCTGCCCGAGTTCTTGCAACGTTTCCCCGATGCCCAGATCCTGTATCTTATACGTGATCCCGTCGCGGTGATCCCCAGCGCGATGAGCCTCGTCATCGGCGTACTCGACCGTGCCTTCGGATTTTGGTCGCTCCCCGAAACGGTTCGGCGGCGATGGCTCGATCGCATGTACACCGCCTGGCTGGTCCTTTTTCGCCGTTTCCACGACGACTGGACCCGCGGAGCAATCGATCAGAAGCGGGTGTTCATCGTGCGATACGACCGAATGATGAACGACTTCGGCGGCCTCATGGACGAGATATGCGATTTTTTGGGTCACGAGTTGACGCCACCGCTGCGCGCCTCCATCGAGAAGGAGGCCGATAAACAGCGCCGCTATCGCTCCTCGCACGCGTACAACCTAGGGAGCTTTGGTCTATCCGCGGAGAAGATCCGGACGGACTTCTCATTCGTGTACGAGACGTTTCTTCCTCCCCTCGCAACCGCACCCCCACGTCAGGATCCCTCGCCACCATAGTGAGCCGACCCATTGCACCGGCCCGATCGCGCACCGACGAGACCGGCCGAACGCCGACGATACCAGCCCCCACTCGTCGCTTGGCTCGCGCCCGCGCGGTTCACACAGCTCGCATGGCTCGCGGCCCAGCGCCCCCGGAGCCCCGGGGCCACGAGATGCACGAGGCGTGATCGATCCGGATTTGCTGCGATTCACCGCGATTCACCACCACCGCGGCGTTCCCCATTCTCTTTCGCCAGCCCCGGTGATACCCACGCCGTGATGCCGATCGACGGATCCATCGTTGAAGAATACTGGCGCGCTATCGCCGGTGACACCTGTCCGCTCCCGGCTCTTCCCGACGACGCGGTGGAAGCCTTCACCACCTTGTTGCTCCCCGATCGTTTGCTCGCCGACGACCGCGACGACACATTGGTGGAAGCGGCACTCGTACGGAGCATCAAGGACCCCTATGAAACCTACGCAGGGATCGCGGTAGCGGCCGACCCCACGGAGGAAATGTGTGCCTGGGCAGCCGACATCGCGGAACTCGTCGCATTCACCTCGCCCGCGCTCCCACGACATACCTGGTACCTCGACCGCATCGCTGATGCTTCGGATGAACACCGGGTCTACGCGTTCATGAACGAGGAGCGGGTGCGCGAGTTCGCCAGCATCGAGGACGCGCTCCGCTATCTCACCGCGTTCATACGGTACAGCGAACGACACTGCGACAGCACCGAGACCGTTGAAGTCGAGGCCTCGCTGCAGTCACCGCCGCCGTGGGCCTGGTCGGGCGCACAGGTATTCTGCCGGCTGCGCGGCCTGCCCTTGCCGGATGTCTACGAACACTGGTCGAGAAGATCGTGGCCCACCTACGAGGGCCAAACGACCCAGGGCATCGATACCTCAGAGCCTGGGGCGGCTCGTATAGCGATGCTCGCCGCCGTAGAAACGATGATGCGTACCCGGCGACTGGACACACGCAACGTGGACTACTCACAGATGGTCGACGCACACCGAACGCTCGTCGATCACCTCCGGCAACTCGCGAGAGCGGTTTCCGCTGGTTACCCGCCGAAGATCATCGCCGAGCTCGCTCGCGGCGACCACCCCACGCTCGGAGCGTTGGCGCAGGCTTGGCTTGCGCGTTTTGAGGCGTCGGAGCACATCGCAGATCCCGACTTGGCCCCACCGGCAGCCGACCAAAACAAAGCCCTACGCGTCGTACTCGTCCGTGCACTGCAGGTGCTGGTCGCCGACGAACTCGTTGAAGTCGAAGAGGGCGCCCAGGAAGCTCTGATCGACGAGCTTGCCATCGCGGTACTCGAAGCGTTCAATCCCAATCACGCGGTCAAAAAATTGAGACTCGCACTCCTCAACTCGGACAACGTCGCCGAGATCTACGCCGCGGACCTGGTGCTCGACTCCGCATTCCGCGAGGCCTTAGGCGGCTAGACCCGCGGGGAGTCCGCCCGCTCTCTCCCGGCCACCGCGCCGCCAGCGGTCCACTGCGCCCGGCCACCCGCTTGCGCGCGGGGCCCTCGATGCCCCAATCTCATCCGCGATGTCGCTGAACCGAGCCACCATATGGGGTCGATTGGGACGGGACCCTCAACTGCGGGAGACCAAAGGGGGCGTTCCAGTGTGCAACCTGCACGTCGGCACAACCCGCAAGATCCAGGACCGACAGACGCACCGAACGGTCACCGAGACCGAATGGCACCGTGTGACGGTGTGGGGCAAGCACGCCGAACACTGCTATCGGCACCTACAACGCGGCAGCCAGATCTACGCGGAAGGGCGGCTGCGAACCAACACCTACGAGGACCGCGACGGGGTCACGCGTTCGAGCACAGAAATCGTGGCGGACAAAGTCGAATTCATACGCGCAGGGGACACCCAAACGTCGGACGCGGGCTCGTCGGACCCGGCTTTCTACGAGGCGCCGGGGTTGGACGACTAGCCGGTTGACCTTGGGAGTGCACGCCTCCGCACCGTCCGCAGCTCCCGTCAACGCTCCCCCACCTCCGTGCGTCGCGTGCATCGCGGGCATCATGGGTGCTTGCGGTCGGCCGCCACGAGTCGATAGCTTGGGCCTCCATGTCCCAGCCGGTTCGCTTTGAGACCCGAGGCCCCAAGTCCTTGCTGTTTACGCGAGGGCTCCTGCTCGTGGTGCTCGCACAGTTCCTCGCCCACGTGCTCTCCCTATCGCCGGGCGTCACGCCTTCGGACGGTCCAGAGATCGCCACCGCCATTGTCACGTTGGGCGTCATCCACCCCACAGGCTACCCCCTCTTCACGCTGGTAGCGCACGTTTTCACCTGGCTTCCGATTCCCATCCAGCCGGTGGTGAAGATCGAGCTGATGAATGCATGTTTCGTCGGCGGCAGCTCCGTCCTCATCGCGCTCATCGTGCGCTCCATCGCGCTGCGCCTCCAGGGTCTATGGCCGAGCGCCAATCCGAGCCTGGCTCGCCTATGGCCGCGACGCACATCCGACGAAAGGCCCCCACCCGCCCATACCCGGACCACGCGCGAGCGCTCACGTGACACCTGGGAAGCCGACATCGCCGGCATCCTCGGTGGCTTCATGCTCGGCGTCAGCCCGCTGCTTTGGAAATACATGCGGATCCCCGAGGTCTACGCGATGCACGTATTCCTCGTAACCTGGGCCCTCTACTACTGGACACGCTTCGAACTCTGCCGCCGCCCCGCCTATGTTCTGTGGGCCGCAGTACCCATGGGGATAGGGCTCGCCCACCACGTCACCATGGTCTACATGCTCCCCGCCGCGGGCCTGTACCTGCTCGCTCGTCGGCCCTACCAGCTCGTGGCCTGGTTCCTCTTTCCCGTGGTGTTCGTCGCGCGCCGCCTCGGCGCCCCGCGTCTCATGTCGGGAACAGATTTTCGAGCATGGTGGATCGTCTGGCTAGGCTGCATCATCGGAGCGCTGCCACTATTGTCGTACGGGTATTTCCTGTGGGCGCACAAGACGACCGACGGCGTATCGTGGGGCGGGATCACCGATTGGAACAACCTGTACCGGCACATGACAGGCCGCCAGTACCAAGCTTATATGAAGGGCTGGGAGTACGCCGACTTCGGGAAACGAATCGCCGGGATTCCGAACTACTTCGACAAGCAATTCCTCGCTGGGACCGCACTCATGTGGGGCCTCGGCGTGGTTCTGGCGTTCAAACGGCTGTGGCCCTACGCCGCATTCATCGCCCTCTATTCCGTGCTCAACCTCTACCACGGGGCCCAGTATTCCGTCGGCGACTTTTATACCTACTACCTTCCGGCGGCCGTGACCTCCTCGATGGCCATCGGCATTGGGTTGTGGTGGTCGGCACGCTACCTCTGCTACCGACCCGAAGGCCGCACGTTACAGGCCTGGGGCATCGCCAGCGCCGCACTGATGGTGCTGGTCGCTGGCGCGCTCTACTACTATGAACATATCGCCACTCCGCGACCAAGGCATCTTCCCGCCTTCACGGACGCAGCGCTAGTCGCCCCCCTGTTGGCGGCATCGCTACTGGCCCTGCTCATCCCCGGTGTATTGCGTTACCGTCGACTGACGCGAAAGCCCGATCGCAAGCGCGCTCGAAAGCCCGCCGCACCCGCCCGCTATCGCGGACTCTCCCTGTGCATGCTCGCCGCCGTGGGTGCAATCTTCGCCACGGTCGGTGTGGCGCGGAGCGTCCAATTCCGTGGCACCGCCGTCCGAGGCGAGGCCTACGCCCGGTCAGTCGTGCGCTCCATCCCCGCTGGGGGGGTATACCTCACCATCGGCGATGGCAAGATCTTCCCCATGTGGTACCTGCAGCACGTGCTGAACGAGGGACGGGAAATCGCCGTCGTAGATGGCCGCATGATCCAGCAAACCTGGTACCGAAATGGTCACCTCAAGTCGCACCATCCCGCAAGCTGCGATCCCCTGGCACCGCGATTTCGGGATGACCTTACCCGCTTCTTCCTTGAATGCGGCACCTACCGGCAACGCCTCGATGCGTATTCGGACGAGAAGCGCACCTGGCTCAAGCTCGATACCGGGTCCACGAGATCCGGCCGCAGAACCAAACGAACGGTCCCGCTCGACCACAAGATCAATGATGGTGGAGATCCCAAGTGCCAGGAGGCCGCCTACCGCCGCACCCATCGCAAGCCATGCGCCTGCTGGGACTACAACACCCACAAGCGCCAGTGGGATCATCAATGTGTGTACACGACCGAAGAACGGGCCATTGTCCGGCTCCATCCGCGTGAGACTTACGCCCACCGTGTCATCGAGGATCATATCGACGAGCGCCCCGTTTACGAACGCAACGTCTTTACTCGCAATGAGAGGAAGACAAAAAACGTACGTGGGTGGGATAGGGCAGCGTTCCGCCGGATCTCCGGACAGTACCACCTCATCAATCGCGGCCGGGCAAATCAGATTGTCTACTGGGACGAAGTGCGGGGAATCGACCCCTGCGGCGGAGGCAGCCTCGCCACTCTCCCCCAGCCCGTCCTCCAGAAGCCCACGCCCAAACCCATTTTGGCTCCACTGAGGCGCCCCTACAAAACGAACGAGCGCCCGCAATTGATGAGCCACAGTCTGCTCACCCCGCAACACAAGGGCAATGGAGACGACGAGCGATTCACTTTTGAACCGGGCGCGGACGTCCATCTGAGCATGACCTGGTTCGAGCGCAATGTATACAATTCGAAACGCAAGAACAGAAGAGGCGCCCACGTCCTCTACGGCGTGCGTGTTTGTTTCTTCGATCCAGCGGGCCGAAAGATTCACACGGAGAGCGTGCGCACTACCGGAAAGGTGGGGCGTGTCCGACTTCCCAGTGAAGAGACGGTCATGTCCGGAACCTATACGGTACAAGCATGCACCGTCGGAGAGGTTGGACGCACGAAGGGCCAGCCGGTAACGAGAAAGGCCCGCGTTCCGGATCATTTGCCGTGCTTGTACCCCCTCCTCGAATACGAGTTCAATGTGCGTGCCCCGGACCTGTAATCTCGACCACGGATCAGAAGACTGCCCGAAGGCCAACGCTCACGCCCCGAAGGCCAACGCTCACGCGGCGCATCCGCTGCGCATCCCCACGGCCCAGGTCCACGCCCAACAACACGATACTGCTGGTCAGGAAAACCCCGCCCATGGCGAGGCTGGCGATGCCCCCGACTCGTGTGTCGTAGACACGCTCGCAAGCACCCTCGCCGCCCTTACTACTGGGGCAAGTGTGATGCAGGCCCACCAGCGTCGCCCCTAGAACCGCGAAACCGACGCCGAGCGCGACACCACCGACTTCGAGCCATCGAGGGAGCAAACGCGCTGGTGGTGCTTCCCGGGCGTCACGCCGCTCCCCTGACGACGCAGTATGGCCCCCATCCCCTCCTCGCCCCGACGAATCGCCGGGCGACGACCCCCGCGACGCGGCGAGCGGCGGCCATGGGACGACCGCGTGTCGCATCGTCTCGGTGAGTTTCACGGTGCCATACCAGATCCGCGGCAACTGCTTCCTCGAGGAAGCGGGAATCACAACCACGCGGTAGGATCCGAGCAGAAGCGAGGCCGGCAGTGCAGTCCGCCTTCTCCCATTGACGATCACGTTGCACTCGGACCGACATCTGACATCGAGCGTCCCACGACCACCAGCGCCCAAGGCGGCGAGCCGCCCCGCGTGGAGGCGCTCTAGGCTGGGGCCGAACGAGGCAACGGGCAGTACCTCGTCGAGCGCTGTCCGAATCGCCACGTCCATGACCGCCTGTGCGCGCCCACGCTCGCCGCTCGAAAGAAGAGCCCGCGCCAGAGTCAGGTAGGCGACGAGTTGCAGCTGCCGCACCGCGGGATGCTCCGCAAGTGACCGTGCATGCTGTTTTAGCCCCAGCAGGAGGCGCCGCAGCTCGGTTGTCCCGGTTTGCGGATGATCATCGGCTGCGCGCACTGCCCTCCCCAAGTCGCGCACAAGCGCGTCCCACGTCGCGCCCTCCGACGACGAGCTAGCCTCCGCGGGATCAAGCCCCCCCACCCCATCGGCGGGTCCCACCGCAGCGTCTGCATAGCCAGCCGCTTCTGCCGCTTCGCGGTCACGCAGCCCGAGCGCATTGATTTCGACACCCGCAAGGTCCGCCCCGCACGTCGCTCGACGAGAAGCCGATGCCGCCTGGGACAAGGAAGCGAGCGACAGAAACAACGCGAGAGGTGCGACAGCTGCCACTGGGACGCCCGCCATTCCAACACATTAGTGCGGCTCGCGAGTTCGACGCAAGCGCAGCCGCGCGCGGAGCACACTCGCCTCAAAAAAAAGCCCGCCTCTTTCGAGGCGGGCATAAACCTGGCAACGTCCTACTCTCCCACAGAGTGACCCCTGCAGTACCATCGGCGCAAGAAGGCTTAACTTCCGAGTTCGGGATGGGATCGGGTGT
>JAZGFE010000084.1:0-16329 GCA_036479215.1 Nannocystaceae bacterium
GGATGATGACGATGGGGATGATGACGATGGGGATGATGACGATGGGGATGATGACGATGGGGATGATGACGATGGGGATGATGACGATGGGGATGATGACGACGGGGATGACGACGACGACGGAGGAGATGGAGATGGAGATGGAGATGGAGATGGAGATGGAGATGGAGATGGAGATGGAGATGGAGATGGAGATGAGCCGCCAGCTGTCGGTTTTGACGAGGTGCAAGCTATTCTCAACGGTTGCGGCTGCCACGGTTTTAGCGGTCCAGCCAAGGCGGACCTCGACCTGACGGAGGGTATGGCCTACAGCGCGCTCGTCGGCGTGGCCTCGACGCAATCTAGCCTCCAGTTGGTGGAAGCAGGCGATCCCACGTTGAGCTATCTCATGTTCAAGCTGGAGGGGGCTCAGGCGGACGCACCTGCGGGTAAAGGCAAGCAGATGCCACCACCGCCTGGGGTGGCTCTCGACGCCGCGGCTATCGACACTGTCCGTCTTTGGATCACGCAGGGCGCGAATGAGTGAGCGAGCCGAGGGGGAACGTGCATTGCGTCGACGCAGGTCGTTCCTGAACTGCGGCACGCCGCGTAGAAGAGGCCCCTTCGTCGGCTCACCGTGAACGCATCATGGGGCGAGCTTGCGTAGGAGCCACTCGGCGCCGTAGCGGTGCTTCGCCCGACCCCAGCGGCGCGCGAGTAGGCTGGCGCCCACGACCGAAGCTGCGATGACAATCAGTGTCGTCTCGGCGGAGCAGTTGCGCCAAAGACCAAGCGGGCGCGATAGTTCGCGCCCGACGACGACGTGGAGAAGTAGCAACGTGAGTGACACGCGCCCCAGGACCACCAGCGGTGCTTCGGCAGAGAGCCCTCGCCGTTTCTCCCAATGCTCGGCGCCGCCGATAGCGAGCAGTGCGCCGCCGCCCAAGAGCAACACGAACGCAGGGGTCGCAGGATAGAACGGAGCATGGACGTTCGCTGCGCGGGAGAATAGGTGGCTGTGCTGCCCGAGGAGGCCCAGACCCGCCGGCCCCAGTGCCGCCAGCGTGCCGCCAGCCGCGAGCAGTGTGATGCCCAATGTGATTTGGCGTTTGGGAAGGCCCGCCGAGGAGAGACGTGCGCTCACCATACCGAGCATGTAGAAAGCGAGCCAGGGGAAGAGCGGGAAATGGCCCTCGAATGTCATCAGCCTCCAGAGTCCGCCATCGAGCAGCGTAGGCGCGATGCCGTGGCCACCACGGACCCACCCTCCCATGCGCATGTTGGAGAGCGGGAAAGGTGTCTCAAGCAGCGTTTGAGCGATCACGGATACCCACAGCACGGCTGCCCCAGCGGCCAGGAGTCCGTAGTTGGGGAGTCTGCGCAGCACGGGAGCGAGCAGGGTGCTCGCCCCGATGAGGTGTAGGACAAACCAGGACCTCCAGGTGAACCAGCTCGGTGTGGCCAAGCTCAGCGCGTAGGCGAAGCCGAGGATCACGACTCCACGCCGCAGCAATGTGACGTCGGGTGCCTGCCGGCGCTGCGCCAAGAGCATCGAGCCGTAGCCGGCCAAGGTGACGAACAAGGGCGCCGCGGCTCCGCCCAAAGCGTTGAGGAGTACCAGAGTCGGATAGTCGGCTAGAGACTCTCCACGGCCGGGCCACCGCCACAGCCATACGCCGAGATGCTGCTCCATCATCAGCACCACAGCGAGGCCTCGGAGCGCATCGATACCGCGCCGTCGCGTGGCTACCTCGACCGTGTCGGCACCGGATCCCTTCACAGTGAGCCGCCACCCATGTGCCGCGTTTGTATCACGCGTGTGCTCTGCCCAGTCGTTCGTTCCTTGCTGGGGTCGCCAAATTGGGAAACGAGCCCGCACTCCCGTACCGGCTCGCGTAGGTTCGTTATCGTGCGTTCCGGGTGGGGGTTGCGCGCTCACGGCAAAGCCCCGTTGCAACGGCTGCGACGGGGCTTCGGCTTGGCGCTATCGCGCGATGCCGCGGGAGTAATCAGGCGAGGGTCACCCTCTACTATTTATTATGGGTCGATTCGAATCACCTCGTTCGCCGAGGCGTCCACGTACCACAGCTTACCTTCCGGCCCGACAGTGATGCCCATGATGCTCTGGGCCGGTGTCTGGAGACGATCGAGCTCGGTGCCGTCGACGTTGTACGCGATGATCTCACCGGTTCCATGATCGGAAACGAAAAGCGTCGTCTCGTAGAGGTCGATACCCGAAGGCTGGTTCAAGCCCTCGGCAAATGGCTGGTACTCCGCGCCCGAAACGCCGCTGTACTCGTCGCAGTCGTCGAGATTGCCATTGAGCGGCCCTGTGCCCGCGCCGCTTTTGGTGTCCAGTACGGTAACTCGACCGCCGCCCGTGTCTGCAGCGTAGAGAAGGTCGGTACGCTTGTCGTATACGAGGTGCCCTGCGACGCCACCAACACGTGTGACGTTGCTCCCCATGAAGCGTCGGATGATCCCGTCCGAGTGGTCGTCCTTGCCTGGACCGTGATCCTTGACGAAGTCATACCGTACGAGGTTGCCCGCCTTCCCATCGAAGTACCAGTACACGTTGTCGCGCTCGTGAGCGATGCCCATGCCGCTCGGGCTCACGTGCAACATGTCCATGTGGCTGCCGTTGAGCTGACCGCCGTTTTGTCCGATGGTGGCGAATACATCGAGGTCGGCGAGCCAGAGTGTGGGACCCATGAAGCCACCGCCCGCCTCCTGGCTCGTGGCGAAGAAATTGTCGGGCCCGAACGCCAACCCAGATACCGTGCCCATGAAGTGGCCTCTGGATGCGTCGCGTCGATCCTCGGAGGTCTGCTGATCCGTCCCGGGATTGGTGTAGATAATCATGCCTTCGGTGTCGGTGCAGATCACCCACAGCAACCCTGTTTCGGGAGAAAATTCCAGATCGCGCGGGGTACGTAGTCCGTCCTGTTGGGTGCCCACGACCGTGAAGGTAGCGCCAAACTGCGCGACGCCGTCGCCTCCGCTGTCGCTGGTGTCGTCGCCAGTGTCGTCGTCGTCATCATCGCCGTCGTCATCATCGCCGTCGTCATCATCGCCGTCGTCATCATCGCCGTCATCGTCATCATCGCCGTCGTCGTCATCATCGCCGTCGTCGTCGTCATCGCCGTCGTCATCATCGCCGTCGTCGTCGTCGTCGCCGTCATCGTCATCGTCGTTGCCATCATCGTCATCGTCGTTGCCATCATCGTCATCGTCGTTGCCATCATCGTCGTCGCCGTTGCCATCATCGTCGTCGCCGTTGCCGTTGCCGTCATCGTCGTCATCATCGTCATCGTCATCGTCATCATCATCATCATCATCATCACCGGCGGCACTTCCGCCGCCGTCGTCATCATCATCGCTGTCCGTCACTTTGGAGTCGGGGTCGGACGTCGAGCCGCATGCCGCGACGGACAGGCTGCAAAGAATGGATAGGTGACTGAGGCGTGAGCGCAACATTTTCTCACTGTAGCGTGTTTAGGGGGCTGAGGTTAATTCTAATTTCATCCTGCCGCCGGCACGTACCAGAGAATACTCTCGCCTCAGGCGAACAGCTGAGCAACGAAGGCACATGGTTGCCTACACAGGCGAAATGCGGTGAGCCGTGATTGCTCGCACCAAGGCGGGTGCTTTCGGAGGCAGGGGCGGATTGGCGTGGACTTGTTCGTAGCTTGCCGGAATCGCAGCCGCGCGGGGACGGGGGGCGCTCTGTCGCCGCTGGCCGCCGGAGGTATGGATATGTCGTAATTCGAGTAGCGCATCGTCCTCACCCAACGCTTCACGAGTGCGCACCCGGTAGGTCCGAGAGATCAAGATCGGGGCAGGAAGCGCCCGTTCGGCGTTGCACAGCCGCAAGGCCGCGAGGCGAGCCGCAGGATCTTGAGGAGACGTGAGGGGGGACGAAACGGATCCGTCGACGTGACGCAGCAGAAGCGGGCGACGCAAGCCAGTCCCTGTTGCCGGCGGTGGCTTGAGGGTGCGTGACGGTGGTGTGCGGACGCAGTCTAGTCGCGTTCCACTTCCGCGTAGTGGTGCTCGACCCGCACGATCCCGGCGCATCGCCTGTCGCCCACGGTCGACGCTGCATCTGGCGACATCGAGATGACGAGCGCGGCGTCGTCGAAGATCTCGCCAACCGCAGCGTGCGTCGACCGAAGACCGCCCAACCATGCGCGCCGGTCGCTTACGTAGATCTGGTCTCCGACGAGGCAGGAGAGTCGTGTTGCGAGCGCGGAGGATACACGTGCGCTCGGTGTCTCCCCCGGCGTGTCGGCAGAGGTGGGTGCCGGGTCGACGCGAAGCGAGGCGTCGCAGCCCAGCTTGGTGTGCGCGGCGCCCGGCCGACCACGATAGGACGTTAGGGCGATATCCACCGTGCCCCACACCAAACCGAGAATTTGGTCGGCGCGAGATTTGGCGGTTACGAGCGACACGGCGATGCCGAGCCCGAAGCTCGCGCCCAGGCCGAAGAGCGCCCGCATGAATTTGTATTCGTGCAATCCGCCGAGGAAGCCGCGTTGCCCCGGGTCCGTCGCGGGTACGCCGTGTGCGAAGGGGGCGATGATTTCCGGAAATGCGATGGATGTGATGATCGCAAACATGCCTCCGACTAGCGATGCCAAAGCTCCGCTAGTGGTACATCCTCGCCATAGCAGTGCGAGCAGGAAAGTTGCCACCAGCGGCGGGGTGACAGCCGCGGTGAAGGCTCCATGCGCGGAATAGATCGACCGAAAACCCATGTACACTGGGACGAGCAGTAGCCCGAGCAACATGACCGAGGCCGCCGTGATGCGGGCGACGATGAGATAGTGGGCACTGGACGCGTTGGATCGTACGTAGGGTCGGTAGATGTCGTTGACGACAATGGCGGACACGCCGGTGACCAACGTGTCGATGGTGGACATGAGGGCCGCTGTGAGCGTCGCCAACACGAAGCCGTAGATTCCTGGTTGGCTGATGAGTCGGGTTGTGAAGTAGAAGGCTTCCTTGGGATCGAGATCGGTCGGCAGAAGGCCCGCGTGGCTAAGCGCTTGGCCGACCCAGCCCCCGGAGGCGACGACGCACGCAGCGACGGGCATCAACACGAGGGGAACGGCGATCATCGCACGACGCCCGTCCTCGACGTGGCGAGCCGAGAGGAACCGCATGATTACCCCCTGGTTGAGGAAGTAGAACATCGCGGTATTGGCCATGCCGTCCTGCCAAAAGATTCCGACCGAGGGGAATGCTGGATCCTCGTTGTAGTTGGCAAAGGCGAGGCGGTGAGACCGGGGGAGATGGGTCCAGAGCTCGTGCAGGCCGCCGAGTTCCGCTGCGCCGAGGCCGAGGATCAGCGCGCCGGCGACCAGGAGCATCGCGCCTTGAAAGAGGTCGGTCACAATGACGCTCGTCTGCCCCCCGACAACCACGTAAGCCCCGGAGACGGTGGCGACGATGATGGCGGCGATCGGGATGGGCCATCCGAGCATGTAGTGCAGCGCCGTGCCCATGGTGTAGAGGTTGACGCCGACGTAGCCCACCAGGTAGATGAGCAATAGGGCGGTCGCCCAACCGCGGACGCGCGGTCCGAAACGGCGTTGAAAATACTCAGGAATCGAACCGACGCCGGAGAAGTAGAGTAGTGGTAGCCACGAAAACCACAGCAGGGGCATCCAAAACCAATCGTTCAGATAGGTTTGGCTGCTCGACAGGCCGTACTCATAGCCCATGCGACTGTACTTGACGAAGCTATAGGACCCCACGACCGTGGCGACAAGGCTGAACGCGATGACCCACCATGAAAAGCGTCGACCGGCGAAGAAAAAGTCGTTCAACGTTCGCTGTCGTCGGCCGGCCCACATGCCGATGGCCAGGATGGCCGCGAAATACATGGCCATGACCGCGTAGTCCAAGGGATGGGCCGATGCCGAGGTATCCGATGGCATCATAGCGCCGGAGATTGCCGCCCGTTCCTCCATAGGGCCGTACTGCAAGTATCCCTGGAGACCCGCAAAGACGACGAGTCCCCCCAGTAGTACGACGAGGTTCCTCGCTGCCCGGCCGGACATGCCCACATGACCTTGCTTCCACGCGAGCACGAGGCCCCCAGTGAAGACCAGACCCCCGATACTGTATTGGTACACGAGTGCGTCCACAGCCCGCTGGGGGTCGTCTCATGTTGCGTTTGCCCTGTCGACCCTGTGAGGTCCATTGGCGTCGCTCCCAGACGCAGATTTGCGCGTCGCGCAAGTCTGCGGCACGCGAACGCCCGTTCCGCGTGGTCGTGTTCAGCGCGATCTTAGCGTGCGGCGTCGCCTCGGTGCAGCGGACGCGCACCCAACCCGTGGGCTTGGACGCGTCGGGCGACTCTTCGCTCCTAACTCCGTTCGTCTCGGGTTAGCCGCCTCACGTACCGGAGGAGTTTTCGTCCTTCTTCGTCGTTGAGGCGTCGGGACTCGATGGCGCCCGCGAGGAGATAGACCGCTTCGTTGACGTTGGGTGTCGTCTTCTTGAGCGGGATCTTCAGGCTCCGGTGGTGACGGAGCGCTAGATCTTGGAGCGGGTCGAGATCACACTTGAAATGGATGGCGAAGCGCCGCAGCCTGTGTGGCAGAAACGGTGCGAGCACCCCCAGTTCTACGCCCGATACGTAGGAATGCGCCACGCCGAGAATCTTCCCGACTTGTTGCTGGGTGGCCCGGTGCTCCCTTCTTATCGCGCGGATGCGCTCGCCAAACTCGGCCGATGGCCCGTAGTTTGGAAATGACTTCCTCTTCTTCTGTCGCACGGGCCTAAGGTAACCCGAGAGGCGGATGAACACCACCGCATGGGGGGAGAGCGGGGGCACACCGCATCGCCCTCGACCATCGTATGGCATGCACCCCTGGGAGCCCCTGCGAACCCCTGCGAACCCCTGCGAACCCGGTGAACCCATGCCGGGGTGCCGAGAACAACGCCGTTCGAAGGGGTCGCGGGTACGCTTGTCCGGAGCGCTGTTACTAGTCGAATCATCCCAGGTCCCGTGCGTCGCCGTGACCTCTGCAGCGTGCGGGCACCGAGAGCGTGCCCTTTGGTCGCGGTGATCGGCTTGCCTGCGTGCCGTCATCTGCATGTGGTGGAAACACGGTTTCCACGGAACGGGTCCTACTCCCGCGTGCAGCACAAAGCCCCGAGGTCGGCACGGCAACCGATGCGCGTGTGCTGTCCTGTCATCCGTGGCGCACAGAGGCAGGCAGGCAGGTGGGAGTCGGTCGTTGCGGGCTTGCGGGCGAAGGGGACTGCGCCGCCGGAAGTCGGCGATGCGGTTGCACCGCGCGACCGAACGTCGCCGACGTCGCGCGAGCTGATATGTTGCGCACCATATGGCGCCCAGGATCATTGTCGTCGGCGGCGGACATGCGGGACTCGAGGCGGCTTTCGCTGCGGCGCGAGTCGGAGCCGAGGTGATCGTCGTGACTTCAAGGGTCGATACCGTCGGTCAGACGCCTTGCAATCCGAGTGTAGGGGGCGTAGCGAAAGCCCACTTGGTGAGTGAGATCGAGGCATTGGGTGGGTTCATGGGACGCGCGGCCGATGCATGCGCGATCCAAGGGCGTGTCCTCAATCAGAGCAAGGGCCCCGCGGTGCGGTCGATCCGTCTGCAGGTGGACAAATTGCGCTACGGCGCCCGTGCGCGCCGGATTTTGGGCGAGACAGAGGGCATTTGTGTGGTGGAGGGGCTCGTTCGTTCGCTCCAGATTGTCGCGGAACGAGTGTCGGGGGTGGAGCTCTCCGACGGTCGGATTGTCGAGGCGGACGCTGTGGTGGTGACGACCGGCACCTTTCTTGGAGGCGTGCTGCATACCGGCTCACATCAGCGCCCCGGCGGTCGCTACGGCGAGGCGCCGGCCTCCGAACTCTCCGCGCAACTTCGGGAGCTGGGGTTCGATATGCATCGCCTCAAGACCGGCACGCCGCCGAGGCTGGATGCACGGACTATCGACTACAACGGGCTGGAGCCCCAGGGCAGCGACGACCCTTTCCCGCGGTTCGCTACGCCTGGAGAGGACGTGGCCCCGATCGCGCTCCGGCGGGTGATGTGCCATCTCACCCGTACCACCGCAGCGACCCACGACATCGTACGGGCGTGCCTACACGACTCACCGGTGTACTCGGGTCAGATCGAAGGCCGGGGTCCGAGGTACTGCCCGTCGATCGAGGACAAGATTGTCCGGTTTGAAGGCCGCAGCGGGCACCACGTGTTCCTCGAACCAGAGGGCCTCGACACGCACCTCGTGTATCCGAGCGGGATCTCCACAAGTTTGGCGCACGAGGTTCAGACACGGATTGTCGCCTCGATCCCTGGGCTCGCGCATGCGCAGATTGTCCGGCCGGGCTACGCGGTCGAATACGACGCACTCGATGCGCGGGCGCTCCGGCACACGCTCGAGGCGAAGTTGCACTCGGGCCTGTATTTCGCGGGGCAGATCAACGGGACGTCTGGATACGAGGAGGCCGGCGCGCAGGGGTTGATAGCGGGAGCGAACGCTGCACTGGTTTCGTTCGACCGGCCGCCATTGGTGCTCGGCCGCGACGAAGCGTACATCGGCGTGCTCGTGGACGACTTGGTCACGCAGGGTTGCGACGAGCCGTACCGAATGTTCACATCCCGGGCCGAGTATCGACTGATGCTTCGCCAGGACAACGCGGAAGAGCGCCTCTCGGCGGTGGCCCGTGCTTCGGGCCTGATCTCCGTCGCTCGTTTCGCCCGCTCGCGTGAGCGGCAGGAAGCCGTCGATCGCTGGGTCGAGAAATCGGGCAATGGGGAAAACTGCGACGCACCTCGATGGGTCCTCGACCGCGGGCAAGCGCGCATTCGGTATGCTGGGTACTTGGTGCGCCAGGAACGGGAGATCGAACGTATCCGGGGCGAGGGGGGGCAAGAGATCCCAATCCCTCCAGAGATCGACTACCGCAGCCTGCCCGGGCTCACCCGCGAGTGTGCGGAGCGGCTCGCCCGCGTGTCGCCGACGACCACCTCACAGGCGGCGAGAATCCCGGGGATCACACCCGCCGCGCTCATGTGTGTGTGGGCCCACGCCCGCCTCGAACTCCGCCGTCGCGGCCGAGCCGCCAAGGGGAACGAGCCGTCACGTGCGGAGGCCTAGGTCTGGGCCCGATCGATCAGCGCGGATACGAGATTCTCATCGAGCGCCGTGAGTCCCGTGAACTGGAGCCCCATCCCGCGCGGCGTTCCGTTTTGGGCCGGTATGGCCCGTACAACCACAGCGTCCAGCATCAGGGGGTTGCGTTGCTTGCCGCGTGAGAACGCTACGGTTACCTGGGTGCCGATGGGTAACGGCTTGTTCGTGCGGACGAAGGCGCCGTGGCTGGACAGGTTGACGGTCCGCGATGGTGCGTTGACTTCGAAGTCGGCCGCGACGAGTTCGAGGTCCACGGCCACGCTGATGCGCTGCCGCACACGCCGTTCTTGCGGATCGGAGCTGTCGTGCGTGACGAATACATCCACTTACATTGCGTAATACCAGGAAGGGGGCCGACGTTCGAGCACCTTCTCGGACCGGGGTGGGGATCGGGAATGGCGCGCGAGGGGCGAGTTCGCCCAGCACAGGCTTCATCTTGCGTGGTGTCGTCGGCGTGTCACACGCTTAGAGGCAGCGTGGAGAGCGCATGCGCCGCTGGAGTCCGCATGCGTGGCCTCCCGCCGCCATTGTTCCCCAATTCGGGTATCTGGCTTGACCGCGGCTCCTTCCCAGGGAAAATGCACCCGGTTTGAAGGTGCATTTCATCGGGATCGGGGGGACCGGCATGGGTGCCCTCGCGTGCATGCTGCACGACGTGGGCCACGAGGTGCGTGGCTCCGATGGTGCCCTCTACCCACCCATGTCCCATCAGCTGGAGCGCGCGCACATTCTTGTGAACGTCGGCTTCTCTCCTACCAACCTCGCGTGGGGCCCCGACTGCGTGGTCGTGGGCAACGTGTGCTCGCGGGACCACATTGAGGTGGCGGAGGCGCGTCGGTTGGGCCTTTCACTCGAGAGCATGCCGAGCCTGTTCGCGCGGATACTTTTGCCGGGGCGTCGTTCGATCGTGGTCGCCGGCACCCACGGCAAGACAACGACAGCTTCGCTGCTCGCGTGGATGTTGCGATGTGGTGACACACATCCTTCCTGGCTCATCGGCGGCGTGCCGGTCGATCTAGGCGGTGGAGGGCACGTGGGCTCCGGCAAGACCATCGTGATCGAAGGAGACGAGTACGACACGGCCTACTTCGATAAGAGAGCCAAATTTTTCCACTACCGCCCCTCCGCCGCAATCCTCACGAGTGTCGAATTCGATCACGCCGACATCTACGACGACATGGAGGCGGTGCGGACTGCCTTCCGTGAATTCGTGGAGTTGATCGAACCCACAGGTTACCTCGTGGTGCATGCTGCCGATCTGGAGGCCATGGCCGCGGCGCGGCATGCCAGGTGCATGGTGGTGACCTATCGCGTGCACGAGGGAGACGTATCCGCGTCCGCGCTCGACTCCGCCGACTATGTTGCCACCTCGCACACGCCCGTGGGAGCCCGCCGCACGGCGTTTCGCATCTACGAGCGCGGGGCATCGCTCGGCCAGTTCTCGACCCTGCTGGTCGGCGCGTACAATCTGGCAAACCTCACGGCAGCGGTCGCGGTCGCTCGCGCAGAAGGGTGTGAGGTCGCCATGTTGGCCAAGGCGATCGCGGATTTTCATGGCGTGCAACGGCGTCAGGAGTTGGTGGGTACGGCTCAGGGGGTGCGCGTGGTGGTGGACTTTGCCCACCACCCGACTGCGGCCCGACTGACGGTCGGGGCCATCCGCCGTCGCCACCCCGAGAAGACGCTGCATGTCTGCTTCGAGCCGCGAAGCGCCTCGTCGCGGCGCGCGGCGTTCTTCGACGACTACGTCCAGGCCTTCGACCACGCGGGGCGGGTCTATATCGGCCCCTTGCACGCGCCCGAGAAGATCGCGGCGGATGAGCGACTCGACACCAAGGCGCTTGCGGAGGGGTTGCGTGGGCGTGGCATCGAGGCACAGGCTTTCGAGCGGGTCGAGGAGATGGTAGACGCTGTGATCACCCACGCGGGACCCGGCGACTCGGTGCTCGTGCTCTCATCGGGAGGATTCGGCGGTCTGGCCGATGGGATCCTTGAGGGGCTCGGGGACCCCGTGATGCTGAAGAGGCCCGAAGATGTGCCAGCGATCGACGCGCTGCTGGGCAGCTACGGTTTGCCGGCCCTCGTCGGCCCGGAAAGCGTGCACAGCTTGGTCATCCGAGGCCGCGACGAGTTGGTCGGATGCGTGCACCTTGAGCTCGCGGGGCGTAGTGCCTATTTTTTTGGCCTCGCGGTTGTCCCGTCGCGACGAGGAGAGGGTTTGGGATGGGTGCTGGCGGACAGTGTGTTGCGCTATGCGCGGACGTTGGGCGCGCGTCGGGTCTATCTGCTGCCCGGTGATTCGGCGGACTTTTTCGCCGGCAAGTTAGGCTTCGGAGCCGTGGCGATCAACGCCGTGGATCCAGCGGTCCGCGGATGCTCCAACTTCGCCGGGGTGTGGGCAGAGGCCGCGCGTTGCATGGTTTGCGAGCTACCCGACGAGATCGCCGAATCGTGATGTCCCAGCTGATCAGCGAGGCCTTGTTCTGGATGGGGGGGGGGCTGATTGGCGTCGGGTCTGTGGGCTTGCTGGCGGGGAAAGGGGACCGTGCGTGGGTCGGTTACAGCGTGGTCGCGGCGGGAGTGGCGACGTTGTCTTGTCTACTTGGTGCGGTTGCCGTGGCGGTGCTGCAGGTCTTGGCGGCGGCCGGCATCGTCGGGCTTGGCCTGGGATCGGTGCGGACGCGAGCTTGTGTCATTCCCGGATTCGCAGCGCCCTTGGCCGCTGCGATACTGCTCAGCTGGGTCGGTTTTGTACTGCTCGGTGCCATGGCGCGGCAGTACCTCTCATCTGGATCGCCGCTTGATCTCGGATCGACCTTCGGGTCCGCGCCGCACCTCGTTCGCGCATTGAATCGCACGCACACGCTCGCGCTACCCGTTGCCGGATGGTGTGTGATTGTGGCCCTCGCCAGCGCATGTTGGAGGCATCGGACCTCCGCGTCGATTCGCTAGGCGTGGATACCCAAACATGCTCCCCATCACATCTTTCTTCTACGTCGCCATGGTGCTGTGGGTGCTGGGGCTGGTCGTCGGATTGCGCGGGCTATCTGACGGCCGCGCGTTGGCGGGTGTGGCCATGTCGTTCGCTGGTCTGGGCTTGCTTGCGGTGGCGTTTTCACGCTATTGGGGCAACCCGGACGGGCTGGCATTGGCCGCGGTGTTGGGCCTGGTGTCATTGGCCTGGGTCGCCCTTGCACGCACGGCGCAGCAAGCCCTCCCGCCGGATCGGAGAATCGCCCGCAACGTGGCCGGGCGGGCCGTCAAGGGAGCCTTGTGGAGCTTAGGCGTGGTCGGTGTCGCGTTGGCGACGGTGTTCGCGAATCCACTGGTGTCGAGTCCAGGGCCCAACCGCGTGCACAACTTCGGCGGCTTGCGTCTGCGTCTGCAACCGACACAGTTCCGATCTCGGGTTGCCGGCGTAGGGGCGCGGGACTCGGGACAGTTCACCTCGATTTCTTCCGAGCTTGAGTCGTGGCGTTAGGCGTCGCGTTCATGGAAGCCTTTCTTGCCGCGCCCTTGACCGCTGCCGTGGTGTGCCTGGTACTGGGCGCAGTCGCCTCCGTCGGTGACCAGTGGCACCGTGCTATCGCCCACTGCGGCTTGATCCTTGCGGCGGCAGCCGGGGGCACGTTGACCTTCGATCCCACCTATGATCCCGGAGTCGTGCGTCTTGGGGGGGCGTGGGAGAGCGATCATCTCGCCGGGCTGTTCGACCTGATGATCACGTGTTGCGCAGCTGTCGTCCTTGCTCTCCGCCCACGTTGCTCCCCGATAGCTTTGCTTCTCGGGGTAACCGGTGGCTTCGCTGTGGTGCACGCATCGGATCTGGTGGCGGTCTATCTCGGACTCGAGTTGGCGAGTGTGGGCTTGGTGGCCACGATTTTCACGTCGACGCGATCCGCAGGTAGGCGCTATGCCGCGTGTTGGGTCACAGCCTTCCAGTCGCTATTTGTGCTGCTCGGCGTGGTGCTTGTGTACGGTGGGGTCTCATCGACGCAGGTGCGTCGGTTGGGATCCCTCACAGCCTCCGTCTTCACCCACTGGGGCGCGGTCCAAAAATATGTCGATAGCGTCGAGTCTGGGCTGGCACTACCTGCTGGGCTCCTCCAGCAGTTCGAGGGCAAGATCGTCACGGGGATGGCTCCAGTGGCGTGGTTTCTCCCTGGCATTCTGATTCTGTTGGCCGCCCTGTTGCTCAAAGCAGGGCTGTTCCCCTCCGAGCGCGCGTTCGGCGGGGGGGCAGCCGAGGCGCCTGCTGTGGCGCTCTACCGAGGGACAATCTTGAGGTTCGCATCCCTCGCGGCTTTCATGCGAATCTTTGTGGAGGCGCTGAGCGGACCGCGAATGCTGTTTCCCCCCTATGGTTGGACCATGGCGGCGCAGTGGTTGTCTCTCGCGGGACTTGTGTTCGCGGCGATCTCCACGTTTCGATGCCGTCATGTACAGTCCGCGATGACGGCAGCGGTAGCAGCCTATACGTCGATGTTTGTCTGGGTGCTCGCGGAGGCGGTGCGTGGGGGTGTAGGCGGGTTCCCATCTGCTTTGGAGGCGCGCCATCGGGCCGACCTCATGGTCGCGGGCGCCGTGTGGGGACTCGTAGTGGTCACGATGGCACTGGTGGGGAGTGCCGCTTTGTCGGGGTCGGTCGGGGGGCGACCCTCCGCTTCGTTCGCCGCGATGCGGGGCCGCGTCCGGGGCGATCGCATGCTCAGTGCGAGTACTGCTGTGTTCATGACTGCCATGATCTGTGCGCCGCTAATCGCGCTGCAGGGGTGCCAGGGTGTGTCTCCGGCCTTCGACCCCCCCATCGCGACCTGGCGGTGGCTGGCACTCCCGCTATGGGCGGGGTGGGGGGTGATTGTGGTCGGCCAAGTGCGGATCGGGCGATGTCTGTTTGCCGCACCGCTCGCAGCCCGGCAAGCTCGTGGCGCGTCGCCTACGCTTCGTGCCATCGTTGGCGTGGCCGCGTTGGGTATCGTCGCGGTGGGCTGCTTGGGGGCCGCGTTTCCGCGCAGCCTCGTCGCGGTTACGAGCGGGATGGCCTACCCAGTGGGCACCGACGCAAGGCGAGACGCGGTTCGTGCTACGCGGGTAGTCGACTAGCGACGTCTTGTGGGATGGTCGTTTTCGTCGCGGATCTGCTCTGCCGACTGGGACAGGGTCGACAATGCGCGCCGATAGAATCGAATCCGAGCCTTGAGTTCTTCATGTTGCGTGGCGAGTCGTGGCTTGTCCTTGTCGCTCGAACATGCGCGAATAAGCTGGTAGACGAGGGGGATGACCCCCGCTTCAGCCACGAACAGAAAACCCGCGGAGATGGCCGCGAGGACCCATACAACGGCGAGAATCGGTCGCGGGGCTTTCTTGAGCTCGCCGATCGTATCGGCGAGCTCAAGGTCGACACGTTGCACAGGTTCCAAACTGGGATCCTTCGCGGACTCGCCGAGCGCCTTGCGATCCCCAGCGCACGCTTCGAGTGCCTGCTTCACGTCGCGCGCGCTCTGATAGCGCTGGCGTGGGTCGGGCGCGAGCATCTTGATCAACACGTCCCGCCAGCGGGTGTTCAGGGTGTTGTGCGGAAGGCGAAGCGCGAGGCCTTCACGCGGTAACTCCTCGGGTTCCATGTTGGCGGCCAGTGCGGCGATGGTGGCCCCAAGCGCGTAGATGTCGGAGATAGGTTTGAGCTCGCCTTGCGCCTGCTCCGGCGGCATGTATCCGATGGTCCCGATGACCGTGGCCGCGCCCGCCGAGTCGAGAGCCCGTCGTACACCGCCAAAGTCCACCAGACATACGCGGCCCTCGTCGCTGAGCACGAGATTTGCGGGCTTGATATCACGGTGGATGATCGGCGGCGTACGATCGTGGAGGTACTCGAGCGTATCGAGGACTTGCTCCATGGTTTGCAGTAGCTGGCTCGGGGACAGCGTCTTTTCACTTCCCACATAGGTATTCAGTGAGACGCCTGGCGCGAGGGACATGACGAGAAAATACTCTCCAGTCGGCTCGCTCGCGTAGCTATCCAGGTATTTGGGGATACCCGGGTGGCGGAGAGATTTGAGCGTCGAGATCTCTCGCTCGAACCGTTCGAAGGCCCTCCAGTCGCGCACCGAGCCCAAGCTGAGGACTTTGACGGCCACGCGTTGCCCAGACTGTCGGTCGATCGCAACGAAGGTGCTCCCTTGTTGACCCGCGCCGAGTGGCTCCATGATCTGGTACCGGCGTAGGGGATCATCGTGGGTCATCGGCGGCTCCACAGTGCCGGGATCGAGCTGCGGCGGCAACCGTCGTGCTCCGTTATCGACAGATTGGCGCATGATGCGCTCGCGTTTTTTGACGCGCGGCCTGGTTCTCGATGATGGCCGCGGCGACGCGAAACGGGATTGCGCGAGCGTCGAGGTACGCGCAGGGGTCGAGCTCTGGCTCTATCGCTGGAATGCCCCCGTCGCTCGTAGGAGGCAGTACAATCGCTGGAGGTCGGCGCTTCGCCGACCTGCGAAGTTGTTTCGTTCCTGCGGATCCACCGCCAGATCGAACAGCTGAAGGGTTCCGCGTCCCTCGTCTGCGATGAGTTTGAGCGCGCCGACAATGACAGCGGCTTGTCTTTCGCCGCTCGCCGTGTAGGAGGTGTTGTAGGCGAAGATGGGTCGCTCGGAGAAGGTTTGCTGCCGTTTGGCCCCAATCCGTCCTCTGCAGGGACACCAGACTCCGCCCGTCGAAGAGCAGCGGGGCGTGGAGCCCCAGGACATCCACGAGCGTCGGCGTGAGGTCTATCAAGGAGATCGGGGTGGTGACGACGCGGCGGAACACGAACGGAGGCTCATCGGTAGCGTCGTCTGTCACGTGTCAGGGCGCGGGCAGACCTGACACGGATAGATACTCAGCCCTCGGGAATGACGCCAGCGTTCGACAGGGCGTAGCCCGTCATATCGCTGTAGGTGTAGGGGTTGACCAGTGCGCCCGCGGCCTCTTCGTAGGTTTCTGTGTCGGGGTTGACCTTGTATGCATAGAGAGCGTGGTACGGGACGGTCCAGACGTAGCCATGAAAGTAAACCCCTTAGCGACCCCCCCCACCCGGACGCGGAGTAGCTGATGCACACTCGGGGCGATGTCCCTCGCCTTCGATCTACTGGCCGGCTGGATTGGCCGTGACCGTGGTGGCTCGGGCAGCGGC
>JAZGFE010000085.1:0-24101 GCA_036479215.1 Nannocystaceae bacterium
ACGGCGACCAAATCACCAAAGGCCCCTACACCTTCCACGGCAAAGTCGGCCTCGCCCCAGAATGGAAACACGGCCTCTGCGACGAAGACTGCCAAGAGTGGGTCTCTGCCTGCCTTCTCGCCCGCACAAACGAAACCGGCACCACTGTCAGCATCGACATGCGTGCCAGCCATCCCGCAATCGGGACCGCCGCTGGCAATGCGACCTTCACCGAACAAGAAGCCGCTTTCTTTGGCAACCTCTTCGCCAATCCACCCGTCGCGCTCAGCTGCATGGGTTCTGAATGGGAAAATGCCCTCTACCTCAAGCGCTCCTGCGCAAACACTTCCGGCGGCTGCTCCATCGGGACTGCCGACTATCTCAACTGCTTCTACCAGTGCGCTCCTTCTGCTGAAGGCGTTTTCGTCGACTGCCCAGACACCATGTACACCCACATGGGACCCGCGAACCACTACCCCGCCATCACTACCTATCTACCCGTGTGGTGGACCACCCTCTAGCAAGCCTGCCCCCCTCGCCGCTCCGGCGGCGACCTCAGGGGCCGCGAGCCGAGCCCTCCGCCGTGGCAACATTCCACGCGCGGCGAGGACTCGGCTTACGCTTCCATGCCCGTGCGTTCGTTTGCTACCCAGCTGCGCGACGCTCCTGGTGAACCGGGCCTCGTGATCGTGGCGACCGAAGGCCGCCATGACCGGCATTCCTGAGGCGTCCGAGCGAGCAGTCGTGATTCGCATACGCCGGCAATCGCCCTTGAGGCGTGCACGATCTCGCCAGCCAGAGGCAACCAGCGAGTAGCCCGCTCGAAGGCTTGGGTACCGACCCAACGCGCTGCCCGCCCACCTCAGGATACCGAGAGCGTCGCCGACTTTCGTGTCGTCGTTCCAGCTCCGGTCCCCGCGCACCCCGGAGATGCGCACCCCGCCCCCTACGTTCGACGTGCCGATGCGACGATCATCGCGTCACGACACGTCAAGGGCTGGGATCCCGATCCACCGCAACCGTGGCCAACGCGAGCGCCGACCCCGAACACACCGCGCCCCGCGTCGCAGCGGACATCGAAAACTTGATAGCGCGTTTCACAAAAGCGTCGCGTCGATACGGCGTACATGCACAAGGGCAAGATCTATGCCCCGTGGCGTGAGCGCTCCCGGGACAGACACCTGCTGCGCAGGTGCGACGCATACCGTAGAGTCGTACGCGGCGCCCGGGGTCGGATCGCGTCTGGACTTGACGCGTACGATTTCCTAAGCTGATATCGTTCTTCACCTGCTCCGCAGGCCGACATTGGCAATGGACACGATCTTGTATGTCTGATCGCAACACGATCGCCGGATGGAATAGGAGACTCTCTCAAGTCCCCGATGACCTGCAGGCCCTCACTGCGCTGGCACCTCTCTACGGCGCGGAGGGCCGGTGGCGAGAGGCTATCGAGACACTGGAACGGAAAGCCGAGCACCTCGGAGCGGGAAGCCGTCGACACGATGTGCTCATGGAGGTGGCGACTTTGTGGCGATACAAACTGGGCGACGCCCGGCATGCCGCCGATGCGTGCCGTCGTATTCTCGCCGAAAACCCGTCTCACAAGCCGGCCACATCGGCCCTCGAGCGACTCGACCCCGACCAACCGCAAGACCATCAACCGCAAGACCATCATACCCCGGATCTCCGGGCCCAGGCACAGGCCCAGCAGCACGCCTGTTTCGCCGCCGGCGACCTGGATGGAGCACTCGATGCCCTCCGTGCCGAGCTGGAGCTCACGTCTCCGGCCAAAGATCAGGCAGCGGCGTGCCGCCGCGTCGCCCAATCTCTCGCGTGCGATCACGGCGACTTCGATCGGGCCGCACGCGTCTTGGAACATGCGCTCACCCTCGCACCGAGCGACGACGAAAGTTACGCAGCCCTCGAAGAGATCTTCACCGAGCAGGAAAACTGGGTCGCACTGGTCGATACACATCTGAACCATGCGGAGCACACAACAGATCAGCCGACGCGCCTGGATCAGCTCCACGCGCTCTCGCGCCTGTTCGCCGAGCAGCTCGACGATCCGGATCGTGCCCGACACGTCAACCGCTGCATCGTCGAAGAAGCACCCGACGACCTCGAAGCGGCGCGCACGCTCGCGGTGCTCTATGCAAACGAGGGCGAGCACGCCGCAGCGGCGCCTCTCTTCGCTAGGGTCCTCGACCCCACCGCCCCGCGCAGCCCGTTGGATTCTCTCGAGCTACCCAGACTCTACAGACTTGCGGCGCAGGGTGCAGATGCGCTCCAAGACCACCATCTCGCGCAATCCTACCTCTGCGGCGCCCATGAGCTCGATCCCAACGACGACGAAACATTGCTCTCTCTGGCCGGCACAGCCTTCAACGAGAGCAACTGGGAGGAGGCTCACAAGCACTATACCGAGCTTCTCTCACGCCACGGCGACGACGCACCGGACGATGTTGCGGCGCTCTACGAGCACCTCAGCCACATCAGGCGGCAACAACACGACAACGATGGCGCCTTGGCCTACGCTCAGCAAGCCGTCCGTGTTGCACCCAACCGCCGCCAGGGTCTGGAGCGGCTCGCAGAGCTACAAAGCGAAATGGGTGATTGGGAAGCGTTGGCCAGGAGCAAGGAAGCACTCCAAGAAGATGGCACGGAGGTCGCTGAGATCTATCGGTACCAGCTTGACGATCCGCTGCGTGCCATTGCGGCCTACGATCGAGCACTGCAACGCTCGCCGCAAGACTACGAAATCTTGCACAGCCTTCTGGAACTAGGCGCGGAATGTGGGCACTGGGAAGAGGTCGTGGCCGTGCTCGACCAAATCGTGACCTTTGAGCCGGACCTCTGCCGACGTACAAAATACCGCTACGCGGCAGCGCTCGTGGTACGCGACTTCATAGGCGATGTTCCGGCCGCGCGGCACCGCCTCGAAGCCGTACTCGACGACGACCCCGGGGCCCTCCAGGCGTTTCGGGCCATCGATACGATGCTGACGGGATCGCGCGACTGGTCGCGCTTGGAAAGCGCGTATCGAAAGATGATTGGCCGCACTTCGGCCGATACCCACCGCGATTTACGGGTGCTGCTGTTGCGCAACCTCGCCGAGGTCCAGCGCAGCCGTCTGGGAGACTACGAGTCGGCCATCGCATCGTACGAAGAGATACTCAGTCTCGCACCGGACAACCGTGATGCACGCGTCAGCGTGGTGGAGCTCTACGATCATCTCGCAGCGAAGAGTTTCGAGACATACGCCAAACGCGCTGTGCGGCAGCACCAAGCCCTCGTGCGCGTGCGCCCGCAATCGCTCGGCAGCTACCACGCGCTGTTTGACCTCTTCATGCGCTCCGGCGAGACCGACAAAGCGTACTGCACGGCCACCGTCCTCTCGCTACTGCGCCGAGCCTCGGCCAAAGAATCGCAGCTACTCAACGCTCACCACCGCGGTGAATTCCTCGAGAGCCGAGCCACCCTATCCGACGCGTTTCTGCGCCGCCACGTCTTCTCTGGCGATCTCGATCCACATATCACCGCGATGTTCGCGTTGGTCGCCCCGGCCCTCACCCAGCACCTCGCCGTTCCCCTCCCGCCGGCCATACGTCAGCTCGTTCCCGTCGATCTCCGACACCCCACCGACCGAACAAGTGGCCTCATTTCCTACGTCCACCGAGTTCTCGGCACACCGACGCCGACAGTGTATCTCCAGAACCTTCGCATGATGGACGCCACCCTGCTCAGCGTGCGCGAACCTGACCCAGCCCACCCTGTCCTCGTGCTCGACACGGATGGCTTCAAGGATCGCTCTCGGGCGCACATGGTGTTTTCCACCTGCCGGGAGCTTGCGGCGCTCTATCCGGCCTTCTACCTGTATTTTCTCCTAGATCGTTCCGCCCTCCGACTCAAGCACCTGGTGCTCGCCTGCCTCAGGGCCGGGGGTCTCGCGGTCTCGTCACAGTCGGCGGAGTCCGATCAGACGGCGCAGCTCCTCGCCGCTCGACTCACTCCCCACCAAACGCAACAGCTCCACCAGATCGCTCGAACGTTCGTAGAAGCCGGTGGCACCATCGACCTAGACGCCTGGGGTCGGGCGGTCGAAGCGAGCACGCTGCGCTGTGGGCTGGCGCTCTGCGGTGATGTGGGGGCAGCGGCGCACATGATCTCTCTCGCCAGGACGACCCAACGCTGTCGGCTCAACAAACGAGAAGAACTCAAGGAACTGATCGGTTTTGCGGTCAGCGAGGACTTCTTCGCGACACGCCGTGCCTTGGGTATCGAGAACAACACTGCCCAAGTTACTACGCCACGCCCCCACAGTCCCACGCCGTTGGGGCGAAGCGAGCCATTGGCGACTGTGCGGTCGAGCGCCTCAGCTTCTCCCACCCAGCCCCACGCGCACACCAGAGCAGTACTCCCGCGGCCGCAAAGCCAGCGACGACCTCAAACGCGACACAACTAGCCTGCAGCGCAGAATGGGGGAGGGGGCGCGAACGAGCGTCCAAGATTCGGCAGGCCTCGAGCGCCCGCGCTACGCTGGCGCCTGGCCCCTAAATGCACAAGCTCGAACGCAGTCTCGATCTACCCGCGGTCATCGCATTCGCTGTGGGGGCGATGCTCGGTGGCGAAATATTCGTTCTTCCGGCCATCGCTGCCGGCGTAACCGGGCCCAGCATGTGGCTCGCATTCGTCGCCGCGGCGGTACTCGTGCTTCCAGCCGCGCTCAGCCAATCCGAGCTCGCCACCGCCATCCCCGGGTCGGGCGGTAGCTACCTCTATATCGAGCGATGCCTCGGACCCGTCGCAGGGACTATCGCAGGACTGGGGCTTTGGCTCTCGCTGATGCTCAAGTGTGCTTTTGCCATGGTCGTGCTGATCACCTATCTGCGCCTGATCCTCGATGTACCGGGACAGCTCGTCGCCATCGCATTGGTCGCTGGTCTCACCGGACTCAACGTGCTTGGCGTTCGCAAAGTCGGACGTTTCCAAAGTATGATCGTCTTGGCCTGCGTGCTGTGTCTTACCGGCCTCGTACTCGTGGGGGTGGCACAGGTCAGCGCCCATGATCAGGGTTCCCTTTCGAAAGTCTTTGGGCCTGATCCTTTCCTCTCGGCGGGTCCTGCCGGATTTCTCTCGGCCGTCGGCTTGGTATTCGTTTCCTATGCTGGCGTGACCAAGGTCGCTGCGATCGCCGAAGAAGTGAAGAATGAGTCGCGCAACATCCCCCTAGGCATTTTGCTCAGCCTGGTGTTTATGTGCATACTATATGCCAGCGTGAGCTGGGTACTTGTCTGGACCTACGACGTGGCCGCGCTCGCGGTCGACCAAGCTCCGATCGCCTCGCTTGCCAACCACCTGCTCGGTGAGTACGGCGAGGTCGTGATCAACATCGCGGCCGTTGTAGCACTCATCTCGATGGCCAATGCAGGCCTGTTGGCGGCTTCTCGGTTTCCCTTCGCCATGTCCCGAGATCGTCTGATCCCGAGCATCTTCGGGACCATCAACACTCGCTTCGTGAGCCCCGTAACGTCAGTGATCGTCACCGGACTGGCCATCGTCCTCGCACTGAGTTTTCTGGACGTGGTGCGTATCGTCAAACTAGCGAGCGTCTTCATGATCGCGGCGTTCATGGCTGTCAACGCTTCGCTTCTCATCCTGCGTGAGAGCGGCGTACAGTGGTACAAACCCAGATTTCGCTCACCCCTCTACCCCTACATCCAGATCATGGGACTGCTCACCGGTTTCGCGTTGCTGTGGGCGGTCGGTTCGGTCACGCTCGAGGGCATTGGGGCCGCCACAGCCGTGGGCGGGCTCGTCTATCTTGGCTATGGTCGCCGCCATGCCCCGCGAAACGGCGTACTGAGACAGCTCATGGGGCGCAGCGATATCATCGCCGACGCACCTACGCCGCCCCCCACCGAGCGAGCCGAGGTCCCGGCGGCCCACACTGTCGTACCGTTGTTCGGGTCCGAGGCCTCCCCTGAGGCATTGGTGCATCTCGGCGCCACACTGGCCGAACGTCATGATATGGAGGTGTTGAAGATTTCCGACCTTCCCGACCAAACCATACTCGACGAAGACTTGGTCGAAGGAGATCGTATCAGCTCACTGCAGCGCCGCGTACTGGGTTTGGCGGACGAACGACGAGTACCTATTCGCTTCCATTCGCTTGTCTCACGCGACATGCGTAAGACCCTCTACGAATACGCAAACCGCACCAATTCGCTGTGGTTTGTCATGTCGTGGCGTGAACCGGGATTGATCATCCGGGACCCCTACCAGTGGCTCTACACCCACCTTCCCTGCAACGTCGCGCTATTCAAAGATGCGGGAATCCGCACCTATCGCCAGCTACTCGCAGTCCTTGAGCCAGGGCCGCATGACGCCCTGATCGTGCGAACCGTGGATCAGCTCGCCAGCTTGTACCGTGCTCGTGTCACGCTCGCTCGTGTTCTCCCCATGAACGCGACTGCCGACGAGCGCGCCCAATCGTCGGAGTACCTCTCCCAAATGCAGCGACTGTGTCGGGAGGCCACATCGACGGAGGTGATTGCTACCGACGATTGGGTGCCGCAGCTGAGCAAGGCGAGCGCACGCTTCGACATGCTCGTGTTCGGTGCGCCCCCCGACCGTCCCTTCCGGGCCACCTTCCTCCGCTCGAAGGAAGACCGCTTGATGGAGGAGGCACACTGTGCCGTTGTTCGACTCAAGACCCCCCAAAAGGAAATGCATCGCGCCGTCTCCACCGCCCCGCGACACGACGGCGTCGGCGACATCGCCTCCCTGCTCGACGCTACCGCGGCGCGGGCAAAACTGGAAATCACACGCAAAGATCAGCTCTTCACCGTGATCAGCGAAACCTTCGCGCAGATCAGCCCCGCACCGGTCGTAGCGATCTCGATGGCATTTGAAGCACGGGAACAGCAGCAAAACACAGCCATGGGAGACGGTGTGGCCATGCCCCATGGGACCTTGCCCGGCCTCGACTGCACACGCATGGTGCTTGTCACCCTCGCTCGTCCAATCTCGTACAGCTCTTCGGGCGTCAAAGTGGAGGTCTGCATCGCCACACTTGGACCGCCCACCGATCGCGAAACCCACCTGCGCCTGATCGCCGGCATGTCGCGCCTCATCCTGAAGACGGATCTCCTCGCCTGGCTCCGGGCTGCGCCCGACGCGAACGCGCTACTCGCTGCCGTCCGGAAAGCGGTGGCGCAACTCGCCGACCGAACGGAAACCGGCGCCACCCGCCGCGAAGGCGATGGAGCCTAGGCCCGCCGAAAGGCGTGTTCTAGTTCCGCCCCTGCAAACGGAACTACGCTGGCGGCACGAGTGCAACGGGACAAGGTGCCGCTGCGCTCAAGGTCGAACCCAAGCTGGTGGTAACGAGCCTTCTCGCCGAACTAAGCTGCCGAGAACCACAGACCAACATCACCGGGTTGAGTTCCTCGACCGTGGTGAGTACCCGCTCCATAGGGTCACCAGGTAGGACGCGCACATTCGCGTCGTCCAGCCCATGGGCCTTGAGCCAGCGAAGCGCGTCATCCCTCCCATCTTGTAGAATCTGCTGCCGTAGCGGCGCTGCCTCGGTGGAGCTTTGCAGATAGCGATCCATCCCACGCAACACATGGACAGCGACCACGGGGCGGCCAAAGGCACCCGCGAGCTGCTTGGCGAACGTCGCAGCCGCCGCGGCATCGTCTCGCAGGTCCGTGGCGAGTAGGACCGGACCCTCCCCGGCATCTTTGGCCGCCCAGTCGCGCGGCACGACGATCGTGGGCCTGCGTAGCTCCCGGACGAGATGTCGCGCAACCGAGCCAAGGCGCACGAGCCCCACCTCCCCGCGCCTGGATTTCCTGCCGACGATCAGCCCCTGCGCCTCCTCGCGCTCCGCCTCATCGAAGAGCGCAGTCGCAGGCGAGCGGCCGTCCATCCACTTGATCTGCATCCACGGAAGGTGGGCGGCCGAGCCCCGGAGTCCCTCGTCGGCACGCTTGCGTGCGGTTAAGAGGAGCTGGTCGTAGGCCTCGTAGCGCCCCGGCGGGGGAAAGTCCGGGTCACGATGCACGTGCAGCCCCAAAAACTCGGGCTTCGATCTCTGCGGATCACCTCCGCCCTGGTCAGCCCACCAGCGAGCGAACGCGGAGGCCCCATGGCATCGACCTCGAATGTCCAGACCCAAAATCCACTTGATCATGCGTGCGATCTCCTCCCAGGTGGGCGGGGTGGCCCGTGCCCAACATGAGCCGCCTCCACCCATCCGCCACCAACTGCTGCCTCTCCTGCGCGTCCGGGAACGCGAAAAAACTGCGCGTGCTCCGTGACAGGGTACGATTCTTACTGGCGACGTGGGGGGGGGGAAAGTTCCACCGCGCCCCCACGCCGGAACCGAGGAAGAACCATGAATTGGCCCACCGTCAGCGGCACTGTACTCGTTCCCTTCGACTTTTCCGACGCTTCAAAGGAGGCACTGTGCGTCGCTTCCAAGTTCGTTGCCAAGCCCGAGCAAGTGATCGCGCTACACGTGGTCGCCCCGTTGCCCCCTATGGCACCCGGAGTCGTGTGGAGTGCCTACGACGAAGCCAAGGCTGCGGAACAGGCGCGTCGCGCGATACGAGAGGCGCTCGACAAGCAGCAACTGCCCACGGCCATCGCCGCCGTACAAATAGGCGATCCCGCCCGAGCGATCATCGACACCGCGGAAGAGAAATCCGCTGACTTGATTGTGATCCCCACCCACGGACATAGCGGGCTTCGCCGTTTCTTGCTCGGCTCCGTGGCAGCTCGTGTGGTCCAACACGCTCCTTGTCCCGTCCTCGTGTTGCGCGCCAACGCGCAAGCGCCCCCGAAGTCTGGCTAGCCGAGGCGGACCACAAAACCGTACCGCGTGGTCGTAACACGCGGGCGGGGGGCGACGTTTGAGGGCCAGGCACCCCTCCTATGATCGCCCGCCTCTCCGCATTGTTCGTTGCTGTCGCCTGCCTGCCTCTGCTCACGTCCTGTGCAAGACGACCGGGAGCGACGGAAACGCCACAAGAGGCGAGTAACGGCGGTGTGGGTACGCCTGACCTATCCTGGACCGAAAAGACCTGGAAACAGAAACGCGAGTAGATGGGCGTGTACGTGTATCCGAAGATGAAATCCATCTTCCAAGGGCACGACGCACAGGCCTACGCAAACTTTGGCTGTGAGACCTGCCACGGTGAAAGTGGCGAGGCGAACAAATACAAGATGCCGAACGATCTATTCGGCCTCCCTTCGACCGGTACCCTCGACGCCGCCCACGACTACGACGCCGAGGAGGCTAAATTCATGCTCGAAAAGGTGTTGCCGGCGATGGCCGAGCTCCTCGGTGAGACCAACTTTGGGCCCGAAACACCGGCGAGCTTCACCTGCACCAGCTGCCACACCCGAGACGACTAGCATCCGCGAGTCGTCCCAAAAAGGAACACACAATGAACCAAAACGTAGGCTCTGCCCTCGCCTTCTCCGCTGCAGCCTTGTTTCTCGGAGGTTGCTCCAAAAACCAAGCCGATACCCAAGCTCCCACGTCCTCCGCGGAGATGGTCAAATGCATAGGCATCAACGATTGCAAGGGTCAAGGCCTCTGCGACACTGCGACTCACGATTGCGCGGGAAAAAATGAATGCAAGGGCAAAGGTTGGGTGAAGGTTGCACGCGGGGAGTGCGAGGCAATAGCAGGTAGTGTGGTCTAGCCTCCCGCGGTCACGCAGTATGGGGGGGGTGGGTCGCGCGCGTGCACGCCCCAACGCCTCGATGGCGCCGAACACACGGCCCTCTCCAACGGCCGCTCCCGCGGCATCACCAATCTTGTACTCTTCGGTTGCGGTGAGCCATGAGCGAGCACGAAGACACGGATCACAACCACGATGCAGACAGCAATGCAGACGACAATGCGGAGGAAAATGCCGCTCCTCCTGCCAAACGGGATGCCAAGCGGGATGACCTCCCCGACACGATGTGTGACCCACCTAGCGCACGGCAAGTGTCGGACACCGAAGAGGACGCGTCGCGTCGTGAATTTCTAAAAGTCGCGGCCATGGGAGCGTGCGGCGTGGGCTTGGTCGGAGTCGCGGCCATCCCGGGTGCGGCGTACGTTGCCTACCCACTCAACCATGCGACCACAGTGGGCGGTACCGGCTTGTTGCCCGCGGGAAAGCTGAAGCGTTTCAAGAAGGGGGTGCCAAGCAAGGTCGACTTTTTCGACGACAGAGTCGACGCTTGGAATCGCATTGAAGATGTCAAAATCGGGTCCGCATGGGTCGTGCGCACCGAGGACAGACTTCTCGCACTTTCGTCGCTATGCCCCCACCTCGGCTGCGCCATCGACTTCGACGCCGAATCGATAAAATTCAAGTGTCCCTGTCATCGTTCATCTTTCTCTCTAGAAGGCAAAAAAGAAGAGGGCCCGGCTCCGCGCGCCATGGATGAGCTCGATGTCGTCGAGGAGGGCGGGTTGGTGCAGGTCCGCTACTTACGCTTCAAACAAGGTGCCAACGAAAGGGTGCCAGCGTGATCAACCGGGCGATCGATTGGCTCGACGAACGCACGGGAATCCGAGCAGCATGGCGCTGGACCGCGGACGAAGAAGTACCCGGAGGCGCGCGCCTCCGCTACGTCTTCGGGAGCATACTGATGTTCCTTTTCATGCAGCAGATCGTGCTCGGAGTACTTCTAGCCACCTACTACAGCCCCTCGGCAACCGATGCTTGGGCATCCACCGCCTACCTCACCGACCGCGTCAGCGGCGGATGGTTCCTCCGAGGATTACACCATCACGGTTCTTCGGCAATGGTCGTCGTCACGATCTTGCACATGGCGCAAGTCTTGCTCGCAGGCGCGTACCGACGACCGCGAGAGCTCAACTGGATCACGGGCCTGGCCATGGGCATGCTCGTGCTCGCCTTCGCGCTCACCGGCTACCTGCTTCCGTGGGATCAAAAAGGATACTGGGCGACACAGGTTGCCACCGGCATCATGGGCACGGTTCCCGGAGGCGAGCCACTGCGCACGATCCTCCAAGGCGGCAGCGAGTACGGCAACCTCACCATCACGCGTTTCTACGCCCTCCATGTGTTTGTGCTCCCCGGCACGCTGGGGGTACTTTTGTTTGTCCATCTTGCACTGTTCCGGCGCCACGGCGTGACACCACCCGCGGAACTGAGCGAGCTTGAGCTCAAGAAGAAGTCTCAGGCTTTCTACCCCCACCAACTCTTCCTCGACGTCCTCGCCATGGCGGTGATGGGCGCGATCTTGGTGCTGCTCACGTTTTGGACCCACGGTGCAGAGCTCTTCGCTCCCGCCCAACCCGCATCGAACTTCGTGGCTCGGCCCGAGTGGTATTTTTTGTTTTTATTCCAATTACTCAAATATTTTGAAGGGCCGCTTCAGATCATCGCTACGGTCATCATTCCTGGGGCCGCAACCACATTCCTGCTCGCCCTGCCGTGGCTCGACCGTGCGAACGACCGCCGTATCAAGTCTCGGATGCCCGTGTTGAGCGGGGTGGCTCTCATGATCGCCGCGGTGGTCGCCCTGACTGCGGTCGCCATGGACGAAGACGCCTCGAACAAGAAGTACCAAAAGGGTCTGGCGGCGGCGCACAAAGAGGCCCACCGTGCGCGTGATTTGGCACATAGGGGCGTACTCCCCCGGGGCGGAGACGCCGTCTATCAGAACGATCCCCAGGTTAAAGCGCGCACCCTCTTCGTCGACCACTGCGAGACCTGTCATGCCATCGACGGCGAGGGGGGCGACGAAGCGCCCGACTTCGCCCAATACGGCAGCCGTGAGTGGCTGCGCCAGATGATACGCAACCCGAGCGACCCCTCGAAATTCGGTGGCACGAAACATGAGGACATGGAAGCGTATCCCGAAGCTGAACTTCCCGAGGCCCAGCTGGCTGCTGTGGTCGAATACCTCACCAGCTTGATGGGGGAGCAAGGCGGGCCCACCGACGCGACGCTCGTTGCCACAGGCAAGCTCCTATTTGCGGACGAACTCGATTGCAACAGCTGCCACGAGGTGGAGCCTGGGGAAAGCGGCGACGGGCCGAATCTTTCCGCGCACGGCACAACGGCCTGGATCGCTCGGGTCATCCGCGACGCCAGTCAGGACGATCTCTTCGGTGAAGCTGCGGATATGCCCAAGTTCGCCAAGAAGTTGTCGAAGAACGAGATCCAAATGCTGTCGCGGTTCATCCACTCGCTACGCCGCGGGGGCGAGATCGAGCAAGAGGGTGGGGCTTCCCCGCAACCGGCGACCGATGGATCCGAATGATGCGCGCAGCACGAAATGGGTGGCGAACGTGGACACCTGCTCCGTAAACTTTGCGTATCTCGAACCGCAGCGAGGGGCTACAGTCCGCCCCGAAAGGGCGCTCTGCGGAAATGACGCGGGCAGCCACAAGGAGCCACCATCCATGCGTATGCAGTTCATGCTTTCCTCAACCATCCTCGGCCTCGCGGCCCTCGGCGTCGCATGTGGCGGCGGGGATAAGGCACCCGCGAAGAAGAAGGGCGACGACAAGGCGCCCACGGCCGCATTGGCCAAGAAGAATCCTGAAAAGAAGCCCGCGGTAGCGGCTGGAGACGCCGCGGCCAAAGAGGCCGAGCAGCTGTGGTCCACCCTATGTGTCACCTGTCACGGCAAGACGGGGGCGGGGGACGGGCCCGGTGCGGCCGCGCTCAACCCGAAGCCACGCAGCTTCGGCGATGCGGCTTGGCAGGCCGCAACGACGGACGAACGCATCGGCAAGGTCATCATCGGCGGCGGCCCAGCAGTGGGTCTCAGCCCCCTCATGACGCCCAATCCCCAGCTCAAGGCGAAGCCCGAAGTACTGGCCGAACTGGTCAAGAAAATCCGCGCCTTCAAGAAATAGCGGAGGCCTCCCCTCGGAGCCCAGATGGTGTGCCCCTCGTCGGACGAGGCGCACACACTGCCGGATGCGTCGCTCCTACTCCGAGGCCGAGCGCAGCACCGCCAATATATGATTGAAGAACTCCGCCCGGTTTCCGTCGTCCGTGTGGTGCAGCGCTCGTACACCGCCACGCTGATCGACGAGGGCCAACCGTGTGGCGTGAGCGATATCGAAGACGCCAGGTGTGGTCTCCTGGCGTTCACCGAGCGCCAACTTGAAGCCACCCACCACCAAGGACTCGATGGCATCCTTGTCACCGGTGACGAAACGCCAGTTCTCAGCATCGGCGCCCAGCGTTCGGGCATAGTCCGAGAGCACCTCCGGCGTATCGTACTGGGGGTCTACCGTGATCGTGAGCATTTTGACCTTGTCGGCCAGCCCCCCCTTCTCGATGTCGTCTTGAACTTGGCGCATCACCTGGCTCACCCGCGGGCACACCGAGGGACATCTTGTGAAGACGAAGCCCACCACCCAGACCTGGCCACGCATCTGCTCGCTGCCAAACCTATGCCCCGTTTGATCCGTCAACACGAACTCGGGCACGTCGAAGAGCACTGCAGGCGGAGGCGGCAGACGACGTAGCCACCAACGCGGGATCGTGATCATGAGCACGCCGAACACGACGGCGACGAACCAGATTCGGCGGCGCACGAAGCCAAGCAGCCCGCTCTCGACCCTGTGGTCCGATGATGCGGCGAGATCAGGTGGATCAGTTGGATCAGGTGGATCAGGTGGATCAGGTGGATCAGGTGGATCAGGTGGATCAGGTGGATCAGTTGGATTCGACAAGTGGGCCACGAAGCGCATCACAGGTTGATATCGATGACCAACGCGAGGGTCAGCGCCGGCAAATACAGAAGTGAGACCAAAAATAGTGTGCGCGGCCATCTATCTCGACTCGAAGGGAACAGCCCCCAAGCCGCGCAACCAAAATACCCAATCCCCAGCAACAACGCGCACACAAAGTAAAACCACCCCGTCACGCCCAGCGGCGTCAACAGCAAACTCACGGGCACGAGACCGGCGGCCCAGGCCGTGGCCTGAATGCGGGCCACCGTGGATCCGCGAACCACGGGCACGCAGCGCACATCGGCCCTGGCGTACTCATCCCGACGGCGACACGCGAAGGCGAGAAAGTGTGGCATCTGCCACAGGAACAAAATCGACGCCAACACGATGCCGCCGCCACCGACCTCGTTTGTCACCGCGGTCCAGCCAAGCAATGGGGGCACCGCCCCGGGTACGGCCCCGATAACAAGCGCGAGCGGTGTTCTGTACTTGAGCGGTGTGTAGATGAACACGTAGCTCAGAAGAGCGAACGCGGCCAGTACTGTGGTGAGCACATTGGTACCGACAAGCAGTACCGCCATACCCACCGCCCACAAGAGCATCGCAAATCCGCCGGCAAACGCCGGTGAGATCCGCCCCGCAGCCACGGGCCGGTCGGCCGTGCGCTTCATCCGACGATCCGGAACGCACTCGACCACCATATTCAGGGCGCTGGCGGCTGCCACCGCGAGCGCCGACCCCAACACGACAGCTAGGACCGTAGAAACGTGCGCGGAGTCGGGCGCCAACCACAACCCACCGAGCGTCATGAGCACACACATGCGCACGATCCCCGGTTTGCAAAGAGCCAAGAGATCACGCGCCAAGGCACTGCCTGTCGAGGAAGTCACGATGGTCACGATGCGGGAACGATGCGGTGGAACGGGTCGTGAGCGGTCGCGCCCCAGTGCACAACCGAGACGCCCGAATGCGACCACGCTATCGCTGTCCGTGGGACGCGGTCAACCGCGGAATCGGAGCGCGCAACGAGCGTCCGGCGCCTCGTGGTGGCCGAGCGTTGAAAACGCCGGCCGCAGGTCCCCGCCTGCTCTACCGCGCCGTGTGCTCGACACAGTGAAACGCCGCTTGGCTCCCCCAACGGCGCACATTGATGAAGGCATCCGTCACGCGACCCAAACGGTCCACGAAGAACGTGTCGGGCAGCTTCTCGCTACCGAAGAGTTTGTTCGCCTCGCTGGTGGGATCGTGCACCACCCGCACCGCAGTGTCGGTCGAACTCATCTTGCGAAGGAACCCCTGCATGTCCGCGGCGGTCTCGTCTACGCTCACCGCCAAGATGACGAGATCGTCCCGCGCTTCGAAGCGATGCCCAAGGCGGTCGAGCTCCGGCCATTCACGGGCGCATGGCTCGCACCACGAAGCCCAAAAATTCAACACCACGAACTTCCCGCGATAGTCCGAAAGACGTCCCTTCGCTCCATCGCGATCGACGAACTCGAAGTCCGCCGCCTCGCTATCCCGTGGCTCGGGTCGGAGCTCTCGGCACGCAGCACCCTGCTGCCGTTGTACGGCTGAGCCGAGAGCCGACGCAAACGAGAACACCAGCGTACCGCCTACGGCGACGAAGAACATATAGCCCAACGCTGCCCATACATCGGGAGGTGGTCGCCCCTGTTCCGCCGCCGGTAGCGACGAGGCCGGTGGCGACGAGATCGACGGCGACGAGATCGGTGGCGACGAGATCGACGGCGACGAGACCGACGGGGCCGCGTCAGGGAGATGGGCGGGCTCGCGGTTCACGGGGTGCCAGTCTTGTCGCGAGGGGTCCCAGCGATGGACGAGACATTCCGCCGATCGTTTGCGTCGGCCATCAGCTGCCCATACACATCGCCTCGAGCCGTTCCCGCCCCGATCAACGCGCTCGCGCGGGCCAGCTCGGCCTCAAAGATGTCGTTCCAACCACGACGGCTGATCACCCCCCGATACGCATGGCCATTGACGAAGAAGGAGGGCGTGCTGGTCACCCCGATCAGACCCGCCGCAAGACGATCGTTGTCGATGTCCGCGGCCGCTTCGTCCGATTCCATCTGCGCTCCGAAAGGCTCGCCGTCCATGCCCAGCCGCTTGACCTCAGCGGGCAATCCGTCCAGCTCCGCCCGTTTCTTGTAGAGCCAATCGTGCATCTCCCAAAACCGCCCCTGCTGCATCGCGGCCCAAGCCGCGTGTGCGGCAGGCGTGGCCCGGCGATGCCCGTACAGCGGGAAGTGCTTAAAGATCAGGCGCACGTCCGCCGCGTGGTCACCGATAGCCTCAAGGAGCGGCTCACTCGCCCGCGAACAAAAGGGGCACTCGAAGTCGGAAAACTCGATCACGGTGACCGGTGCGTCGTTGGGCCCCAACTGCGGTTCATCCCCGCGAAGTGCAACCTTATAACGTTCGCCGGTTTGAATCACTGGGGGCGTATATCGGTACCACCGCGCAAGCTTGGGGCCACTCCAGAAACCCAGACCGGCCACCGCGACGCAGATCAGCAAATAAGGCGCGCTCAACCACCACTGCTTGCCGGCGGACTCGGATGGGGGGACGTCGGGACCCGACGTCGCGGTCGGCGCATCGGCATCCTCGCGCCGGTTCTCTTTTAGATCGGGCATGACCGTTGCTCGCGGCCCAGTCTAGCCCCTCCTCGAATCGGGGGGAACCCACCCCCAATCGCCTTCACATCGTGCGCAGGGCCACCGCGCCGACAACGCGTTCATTCCTCTCCGGCGCCCGATCCTTGCCCAGTCGTCGGCGCCACCCCACTGGCAACGACCCCCGGCTGCACACTCGTTTCGAACCCGCCACGCAACTCCTCATCGAGCACCTCCCGAAAACGTTTCATGGGGTGGAGGCCATTCATCAAGCGACCGTTGATCAGAAAACCGGGGGCCCCACGGACCCCGAGCTTGCGGCACGCGCCCATGTCCTGTGCAACCCGTTTCGCCGTCAGAGGGTCGGAGAAGTCTCGCCTGAACTGGTCGACATGGAGTCCCAGCCTCTTGGCGAAGCTCACAAGAACTTCATCACCTCGCTGCTGCTGGTGCGCAAACAGCAGCTCGTGCATCTCCCAAAACTTACCCTGGCGCTCGGCCGCCACCGCCGCTCGATGGGCAGGCTCGGCCTGCTTGTGCATCGCCAAAGGATAGTGGCGCCAATACAACGCCACTTTTCCGTCGTACTCCTTGAGTATATCCTTCATACGCGCGGACCCACGCTTGCAAAACGGGCAATCGAAGTCGGAGCACTCCACGATCGTGATCTTTGGTTCCTGTAGTGTCCCAGCCGAGGGCAGGCCCTCGCTGCCGACGTCTCGCCGCCTGTGATCGGCCGCGGGTTTGGACGTTGGCACCTCCGCCCGCTTCAGCTCCGATAGAAACTCTTGAGTCATCTTCGCGTAGAGATCGGATCGATCCACGCCCTTTGCCTTCATGAAGGCCGCCGCCCTCTCCTGCTCCACGTCGATCATCGACACGAAATTGGCCACAGGTTGCGCGCCGCTCATATATCGCCCGTTGACGAAGAAGGAGGGCGTACCCACGGCGCCAAAACGAGTGGCCACGGCGCTGTCCTCTTGCACCATCCGTTTCACCCCATCGCCCACGAGGTCGCTGCGGAACTGCGCCATGTCGAGTCCGATCTCCCGCGCCCATCGTACGATGTTTGGATCGCTGAGGTCCTTCACGCTGCCGAAGAGCTTGTCGTGCATCTCCCAAAACTTGCCCTGCAGGCCCGCTGCGGTCGCGGCTCGGGCCGCCGGCTCCGCACGCTTGTGGAACGCGAGTGGCTGGTGCCGAAAGACGATTCGCACGTCGGGTCGCTGTTCCCGGACTTCTTGAAGGCTCTCGGCCGCCTTGCGGCAGTAGGGGCACTGGAAGTCGGAAAACTCGACAATCGTCACGAGCGCGTCCGCGGGCCCCAGCGAGGGCCGGCCGTCGGTGGGAACGGCATAGTTCAGCGCTGGGTCGGGTCGCCCGGAGCGAGGCGAAGGTTTGGGTGCCGCCCGCTCCACCTGAGCCGCCTTCATGATGCGGGCGTACACCTCGTTGCGTCGCGCCCCCTTTGCGAGAAGCCGTTTGGCAAACACGATCTCCTCTTCGACAATCACACGCAACGCCGCCGACTTTTTTGCGCCTTTCTGGGGCCGCCCATTGACGAAGAAGCTAGGCGTGGAGCTCACGCTGAAATCTCGACCAAGGGCGATATCTGCCTCTATCTGCGCCTCGTACGTGTCACCCTCGAGTTCCCTTTCAAACCGCAGCAGATCTGGAACGCCGACCTGCTTGGCGTAATCGAGCCATTGATCGTTTCCCAGCTCCTCGTGGTTGTCGAACAGCAGGTCATGCATCGCCCAGCCTCGACCCTGCGCGTTGGCTGCAAGCGCAGCCTTCGCGGCCGACAGGGCCTGCTCGTGCGTCGGAAACGGAAAGTTCCGAAAAACCAGTTTGACCTCGTTCGGATACTCGGCGGCCACCTCACGCAACACGTCTGCCAGTCGCACGCAATACGGACACTGAAAATCAGAAAACTCCACGATCGTAACCAATGGCTGCCCCGCGCCGTGTTGCAGGTCTTTATCCGAGTAGCGCACACGATAGCGCCTCCCGCTGACATACGCGTTGATCGAATCGTCCACATCCTCCATGCGAAGGAGCGGAACGTCTCGGAGTGTTTTTTCGGTCCCAACGACCACTTCAACGGGCTTTGCGCGACAGCTTGCTCCGACGACGAGCACCAGACTCGCCAGCATCGCGGCCAACACACACGGCGGAACAAGGATGGACTGCATCTTTTTCGGTCCTACTCGTTTTTGGGTCCTACCCACTTGGCTCCGCCGGCCGGCGAACACGCCAGCCGCACCCTAGGGCGCAGCATTGGGGAATTGACTCTCAGGGAGGGCCTCGCTCATGAGCGCCTGCAATAGCTCGCCACGCGGCGTGCCCTGCTTTTGGCGCAGCGTAGCTTGAGCTAGCTCTTCGTCGATGATCGCGGCGTGCGTGCCAAAGGATCTCAGACTAGCGATGTAGCGGCCGTTGATGAAGAAACCTGGCGTGCCCGATACGCCCAAGCGATTGGCGAACGCGATGTCTTCGTCGACGAGCTGCCGCAGCGCCGGGTCTTCTAGGTCTCGCAGAAACTGGGCCTCGTCGAGACCGACCTCTTTGGCGATACGCACGAATGCTCGCTGTCCCAGTTGGCCCTCAGCCGCGAACATACGGTCGTGATAGGGCCAGAACTTGCCCTGGCGGTTGGCGGCCATCGACGCCACAGCGGAACCTTTGGCGGTGGGGTGAATCTCAAGTGGGAGATGACGCACAGCGACCCGGACGTCGTTCGGGTATCGCGCCCGGATCTTCTCGATCACCTCGGTGTTGGCACGGCGACAAAACGGACACTGGAAGTCCACGAACTCCACCACAACAACCGGCGCGTCCTCCGGACCGAGCGCCATCGCCTTTCCAGGCCCCACTCGGTATCGCAGCTTGGGATCGGGGGCGTGCATCGTTCTCCTGGGTTGTTTCGCCGCCGCCTTACGCTGCTCCCTCAGCGACTTGGCCGTCCCGCTCTCCCGGACAGGCCGACGCTTCGCGCCCTTCATGAAGGCTGCGTAGAGCTGCCCTCGCGGTATGCCTTCCCGCAACAACGCCCGCGCGCGTACCCTTTCTTCGTCGAGTAGGGCGTGCCAAGCCGTTTCGTCGCTGCGACCCCCCATCAGCAACAAACCATTGACGAACATCACGGGTCCGGCGGAGATACCCAGCAAGACAGCTTGCCGCCGCTGTCGCGCGAGGCGACCCGAGCCAGCCCCACCGTCGAGATCTGCAGCAAATTTGTCGACGTCGAGGCCAACCGCCTGGGCATGGGCAAGCAGCAAGGGACGCGACAGCCCTTCGTGGCCGTGGTCTACGAGGCGCCAGTGAAACGCCCAGAATCGATCTTGATCAGCGGCGGCAAAGGCCGCTTCCGCCGCGAGGTCGCCAGGCTGGTACCCCGCGATGGGAACGTGGCGGTAGACCACACGCAGGTCGTCGCCATAGTCCTCGATCAGGTTCTTCATCATCTTCCATGTGCGACCGCACGGCGGGCATGCGTAGTTCCCGAAGACGACAACGGTCACCAAAGGCGCAGATGCGCCCAACGCCAGATCATCATCGATCAGCGGCACGCGGTACCGCTCGACGTCCACGCGCACCGTACTCGATGACACCCGCGCGCCATCTGGAGCACCCGGTGCGCTGGGGCATGCGCCCAGCCCAAAGACAAGCGCCGCGAGAAGGCCGACTCGTGTGTACATATTTCGTCCCAGTGCCCACCGCAGGCTAGGGAGAAGTGCAGCCACACGCAAGCCGGACGACCCTGCGGTCCCCCCCGGCGGTGTCGTCTCTAGCCGGTGTCGTCTAGCCGGGCACGGAGCGCGGCGCCTACGTGTGATCCATGGAGCGGGAAACGAGACTCGAACTCGCGACTTCGACCTTGGCAAGGTCGCGCTCTACCAACTGAGCTATTCCCGCAGGGCGCTTGGCCGGGTGTGAACGGGGAGCAACCTACTCGCACGACGCCGGGTGTCAAGGGTCATCTTCGTCGTCTCGCTCAAGTCGTGCGCGAGGCGGCACACCTACGGCGCCTCACACACCGCCCCCGCCTTATGTCTGATTTTGGCCCGAGGCGTGGGTCCGACGTTCGCGGTCCGACATTCTTGTCGGACGTTCGCGGTCCGACGCTAGTCGCACAATTTCACGACCAAAACGCGGTCACGCGGCGGTGCCGAGTCCGCGACACGCAAAGATCGCGTTTGTCCGCGCCCTGCACGCGCGCGTACCCGGCCGTCGACCATGTATCCCGGGTATTATGCGCTCCAAAGGACTGCATATGCGGGTTTTAGGTCCATCTCTCGCTACTGCAGTTTTGATTTGTCCGATATCATGACGTGTGATCCGCGCCGTGTGTTTACCCAACCACGACGCCGCTCCTTCACCCCAAACAAAAAGAAGTCTGATTGCCCCCCAGGCTCCCACCATGACTACATCCGCAAAAGTCCGCCGACAAACCCTCAGAAAACTCCTCCTTTCTAACCAGGGAGGCACGCAAGTTGAGCTTTGTCAGCTCCTTGCGGCGCACGGGATCAGCACCACCCAAAGTACTGTGTCCCGTGATCTCAAATTGCTGGGCGCAGAACGTCGGCTACGCGACGATTGCACCTTCACGTACATCCTCAAACGTCCCAACGCGGGGCTCCCCACAAAAATGATCATCCGGATCGAGCACAACGAGACACAAGTTGTGGTGCGTACGGGGTCTGGGCAAGCGCCGGCCGTAGGCCGCGAGATCGACAATCTTAACCGCCCGGACATCCTAGGTACGCTGGCCGGCAACGACACCGTGGTCATCATCCCCGCCTCGACGCACCGGGTGCACGAGGTCGCAGAGGCGCTGCGCGAATTCGCCGAAGTCGACTCCCGGGGCCCCAGACCTCCCCCCCCGCCGAAACAAGCTATGGAGACCTTGCAGCACGCTCAGCGGGCCCCGCAGAGCCAACAGGCACAGCACGCTCAGCTCCCTCGACAAAGCCACCCGCCGCTGGGCCCCACGCAACACGTACAAACGATCCAGCAACAACATCAGGCGACGTTCTATCAGGCACAGCCCACCGCCCCCGCCCAGCACCAGCCCGCCCAGCACCAGCCCGCCCAGCACCAGCCCGCCCAGTCTCCGTTCCCGTATCAGCCCCACATCACGGGTGCGGCGCCCCCCCGTGGGGCGACACGTCCGTTTCCCCCGATCGGAAACCACGAGCAAGTTGTAGGTCGCGCGGGATCCCAGCGTCCGGCTCTATTGGAACAGAGCCGAGTCGTGACGCCGACTACGGCACCCGTGGCGGCACCTGCTCCGGCGTATCCCGGTCCCCCGGCTGCGCCGCTGAGAGGGTCTAACCCCGCAGGTACAACGCCCGCAGGTACAACGCCCGCAGGTACAACGCCCGCAGGTACAACGCCCGCAGGTGCAACGCCCGCAGGTACAACGCCCGCAGGCACAGTCCCGGATCCTGCTGTCGCGAGAAGTGCAGCATCGACGGCGGCCGTTCGGGGCCGCCATCGTGACGATGACGTCACCCCGAACCCGGCACGGCCCGAGATAGCGGCTACGCGGCCACGCCGTGACCGCGTCTGGACTTGACGGGGGGCGCCAACCTCGGCTAGAAGACGCCCCCTCGTACATACGAAGGGGCTTTTTTTTTGCGTCCCTTGCTGATCACTTTCCGGCATAGCTCAGTTGGTAGAGCAGGCGGCTGTTAACCGCCTTGTCGTAGGTTCGAGTCCTACTGCCGGAGCCAAGGCAATACTGTCACGCACCGCCCCGCGTTCCTTCCTGGATCCTCGGCGGTGCGCGGCGTTTGCGGCTGTAATGTCGATGGAGACTTCGACCCCGGTGTAGAGGTCGATGAAGATGTGGTCCTTGTGGACCTCGACCTGGCCGACGAGAAGGCCGAGAAGCTCTTGCCGCTCCGCGGTGTCGAGATGCTCGTAGCACTCGTCGAAGGCCCGCAGGGACGACCTCATGGCGTCCAGGTCGATCTCCTGGGTCTTCGCCACTTCCAGTTCAGCTGCTGCGTGGTGAAGGGCATGTTCGATCTGGGTTTCCCGTTCCTCCAGGGCATGAAGTTCCTGCTGCGCGGACCGACTCGCCTGAACCCCGGCAGCGAGAATCTCCTTGAAGAAGCGCTGTCGGGCGTCGCTGGTCTCCTTGAGGTCGCGGCGGAGGTGCTTGATGCGAGCGACCACTGGCACCCGGTCGTCCTCGCTGAGCCGGCGTGCATGGTCGAGAGCCCGGTCGAGGGTTTCGTCGTTGTGGGCGGCGTCTTTGACGGCTTCGAGGACCGCGTCTTCGAGCACCTGCGCCGGGACCTGCTTCACGGAGCAACGGTGCCCCGAGCGTTTGTTGAGGCCGGAGCAGCGGTAGTAGAAGTACCGGCCGCCGTTTCCATTGCTGCTCGACGTGGTCAGGTCGAATCCGCACGGGCATCGAAGTCGGCCCGTCAGGAGGAAGTCATAGTCTGCCTCCCTCGGTCGCTTTCGGCGCTGGCCTTTGCCGTGAGAGTCGACCATCTCCCCCACGCGGTCGAACACAAGATGGTCGATGATGGCTTCGTGTTTACCGGAGGCGACGATTTCACCTTTGTGGACGATGTCACCGAGGAAGATCCGATTCCGCAGCATGTTGCGGATTACGGTGTAGGAGAACTCGCCTCCGCCCTTCTCGCCCTTCCGGCGGGAGTGGTACCGACGCTGGCGGTGCCCGTTCTCGTTGAGCCACGTGGCGACGCGGTTGACTGATCCAAGTTCGAGGTACTTGTCGAAGATGTGCCCAACCAACCCGGCTTCATCCTCGACGACCGACAGGCGGCCGTGGCCGTCGGACTGGTAGCCCATCGGGGGATGACCTCCGTTCCATAGCCCTCGCCTCGCACGCTGTCCGTAGGCGATGCGAGTTCTCTCGGCTGTCTGCTCGCGTTCCAACTCGGCTACCAAGAGCAGGAGCTTGACCGCGAAGGCGCCGATTGGATTGGTGGTGTCAAAGCTCTCGCGCAACGAGAAGAACCGAACCCCGTGCTCGGAAAACAATCGCTGCATCTCGATGAAATCCGTGAGCGACCGGGTGAGACGGTCGAGCCGCGTCATCATCACGATGTCGATGCGCTTGGCCCGAATGTCCTGGAACAGCCTCTGGACTTCCGAGCGGTTCAAATCCTTGCCCGACGCTGCCTCCTCCCGATACACGGAGACGATCTTGTGGCCGGGCCATTTTGCAGGAGCGATGTGTCGCAGGCTCGCTTCCTGGTTGTCCAGAGAGCCCTCCTCCCGTTTGGCCTGGAGGTCCGTGGACACCCGGCAGTAGATGCCGACTCTGGGGTTGCTCGGTAGTTCGTCAACCGTCGTTATGATCGTCATCGTTCTGCGACTCCTGGGTCCGTTTCGCTGCCCGTGCGGCTCCGACCGCCAGGAGGTACGCGATCCTATCCCGGCGGGGTTCGACCTCCTCGACGGTGAACACGAGCCGTTCGACCCTACGAGCAGGGGCTCGCGGTTCCGCGCGCTCGTCGTCGCGCTGCGCACTGTGCGAACGCTTTGGGGGGCTGCCGGCCACCTTCCCCTCTACCCCCGTGGGAAAGAAAACCGAGACCAGCTTCCCAAGGGCCGTCAGAGGCAGATCTCGATCATGCCAAGGCAATCCGGGGTTCGGCCCGCCGCCCTCGGTCCCTCCGGAGTTGGCAGCCCGTAGTAGGAGGGTGTCAGATTTTTTGTGTATGAGGCAGACGGGGTCAGGAGGAGGAATGTTTTGTTTAGAGGTGGAGCGAGGC
>JAZGFE010000086.1:0-25391 GCA_036479215.1 Nannocystaceae bacterium
GCCCGGGCGCAGGGCACGCGCAAGCCACGCACCGATCTGCTTGGCGATCCGGTCGAGGCGCACGAGTGGTCGGAATTCACCGGGCTTGACACCATCGCCTACACACTCAAGGTCAACCCGGGGATCACGCCGAGCAGCGTGTTGCTGCACGAAGAGCTCCAGCGGGGCCGCAAGTTCAAAGCCGGCCCGGCGGTCAATATTTTTCACCGCAGCTTCGACATTCACTTCAAGCAAAGCCGCAAGGTCTTGGTGCAGGCACTCTCCGATCTGATCGACCATGGCATGCCGCGCGCCTGGGTCGATGGAATCAGTAAATTTGTCGCGAAGCCCGCCGTCGCCGGATCGACGGTGGCGGGCACGTTCTATCCCGAAAGTCGCGTGCTTGCCGTGCGGGAAGACTTGCTCGATGACGTTGCGAACATCCGTTTGGAGGGACTCGCTTTCCCTGAAATTTCTGCCAGCCAAGTCCTTCGTGATCAGCGTGTCTTGGCGAACATCATTGCCCACGAAATCGGTCATTCCATCGACTTCGAGAATCTGCGCAGTCGCCCCCGGCGCCGCGCACAGAGTTGGAGCTCGCCGCTGTTCGGCATTGACACGAAAGCCATGGAAATATTTGACGGGCGTGACATCTTCGTGGCCGAGGGAGCCTTGGGCCCCGCGCTCGAGGAGCTCTACCGCATCTACGAGAGTGACCACGGTGGCCTGGGTATGTACCTGGGTTATCCCTTCGACTCCCTACCCACCTTGCTTGCCACCGAGGTTGTTCAAGTTACCGGCATCGACGAGAAGGGCGCGGTGGTGCGTCGCAAAGGACGGATGCCCAAGTTGCGGGATCCGACCAAACGTATCGCATTGCTGCGCCAAATCAAGAGCGAGGGTTTCGCTCAGGGCGCAGCCTTATACTTCACCCACCGTCCCACCATCAAGCGGCGGGCGCCCACGTTTTTTGCGCTCATGGAGGAAATTGTCAATGGCACGCCGGAAAATGAAACCAGCCGAGCTCGCGATGCTCGCCTACTTCGAGCATTTCAACGAATTGCCTCCGCCGACGATCCGAAAGTCGATGCCCTCGAGCCAACTGACCACACTGCTCCAGAAAGCCGTCAAGTCCGGCAAGAAGCCGCGCGAGTTTCAACTCTTCGAGCAGAGGGAGTTGCAGCAGAGCTCCCAACCGGCGACCCCGACCGTGCGTACACGCCCGAGCAACTAGCCGTCTCCAAGAAGGGCGGCTTCGGGGAGGTGAAACCCAAGTCGCTCCGCGACAAGATTGATCTTTTCGTCGAGAAGATGAAGAAGACCAACTACCGCAGCGTGCGCCAGGGCGTGGTCGACCAGTTCCAGTCCTTCAAGGACAAGGATCTGCTCTCCGACCCCATCGCTCACATGCTGGCTACCATGGCGAACTCGGCCAACAGCGCCCACGAGGCGATCATGAAGTACGGGATCCCGTTGCTGGATAAGAGCGGCGCGATTCTCGTTGGCACCCGCGTCGTGGAGCGGGGCACCGACGACCAGGGGCGCATCATCCGCGAGCTCGAACGTATCGAGGGGCCCAGCAAGGAGGGGTTCGTGAAGGGGGTCGAGGAGATCCTCGAGCCGCTGGGCAAGGAGGCGCCCGACTGGTGGAAGTGGGTTGTCGCCCAGCGCGCCCAGCAATTGCTCGACGAGGGTCGGGAGAAGTTGTTTGAGCGCCAAGACATCATTGATCTCTTGACCTACGCCGAGGGGGAGCTCCCCGGCGACCCGTCCCGCGGCTCGCGATTGCGGCTGTACCAGGATGTGCTCGACGAGCTCATGGAGGTGCATTTCGCCATCGTCGACATGAACGTGCAACAGGGCACAATCAGCAAGAAGGACGCGAAACTCTGGAAGGATCACGGGCTCTATGTTCCGTTCTTTCGCGACCTCCAAGAACTGACCACGCAAGCCGACAGCAAGGGCCCGCAGACCTCGGCCGGACTCGTGTTCCAGACCGCCGTCAGACGCCTCAAGGGCGCGAAGGATCCCCTTGCCAGCCCGATGCAGAATATGTTTGACAACTGGCACCACCTGATCGGCAGTGGGCTCAAGAATGCCGCCGGCGCCCGCGCGTTGCAGACCGCGGAGGGCATGGGGATCGTGACGCGGCTCAATGAGCCGGGCAAAGGCGTGGACCGTTTCACGGAGAAGCGCCGGGACACCGTCTTCATCCGCGAGAACGGCAAGAAAGTCTGGTATCAGTTCAACGAAGCCACCGAAGGCGGTCGGTTCACCAAGGAAGATCACGCGCTCGTCTTGCAATCCCTCATGGGCTTGCACACCGAGGGGCTCAACCATTTCAGCATGCGGGCCATGCGCTTTATGAAGCGCCAGTTCACCGGGATCATCGTCGCCAACCCGAACTTCAAGATCGCCAACCTGTTCCGCGACTCCTTCCAGTCCGCCGCCATCGGCGGCATCAGCTCCAATCCCTGGCGGAACCTGGTGCAGGGCTGGAAAGCCACCGCCGAGACCAGCGCCACCAACATCGCGGGCTTGTCGACCGGCGGCTTCTTCGAGCAGTCGGGCTACATCCACGGCTCGGATCCGGAAGCCATCAACCGCCTGACCACGAAGGGCGTGAAACGCAACACCATCCTCGACTTCACCAACCCGCTGGTGGTGCGCGATCTCTGGCGCAAGTACCAGGCCATCGGCGTGCGGGGCGAGAACGTGAACCGCGCCGCGGTCTTCGAGACCAAGCTCGCGCAAGGCAAGACGCTGCTCGAGGCGTCGTTTTCGGCCCGTGACTTGCTCGACTTCACGCGCAACGGCTCCTTCCGCTGGGTGCGTATCTTTGGCCAAACGATCCCATTTTTCCAAGCTCGCCTGCAGGGTTTAGATCGCTTCGGGCGCGGCGCCATGGATCCCAAGCAGCGTGCCCAGTTCCGCGCCGTGACCGCGACCTATGCGATGGCGTCCCTCGCCGCGTACCTCGCGATCAAGGACGACGACGACTACAAGCAGACCGAACAGTGGGAGCGGGATACCTACCACTTCTTTCGCGGCCCGGGCGATGTTTTGTTTCGCATCCCGCGGCCCTTCGAGCTCGGCGCCATCGGCACCATCGTCGAGCGGTTGGCTGAGCAAGCAGTGGACAAGGACGCGCACGCGGAACTCTTTTTCGACCGGCTCAAGTTTGCGTTGGGCCAGACCTTTGCCTTCAACCCGATCCCCCAGGCGGCCCTGCCGGTGGTGGAGCTCTGGGGCAACAAGAACTTCTTTACCAACCGGCCCATCGAGTCGCTGTCCATGAAGAACCTGCCGCCCGAGGAGCGCCGGCGGATTTACACCAGTGAAACCTCGGTCCTGCTCTCCCGGCTCTACAACACCATCGCCTGGGAAGAAATCTCGCTCAGCCCCGTCCAAATCGAGCACCTGGCGCAAGGTTACTGGGGTTGGTTCGGGGCCGCGGTGCTCGGCACCATCGACTTACTGGTGACGCGCCCGGCCATCGGCGAGCCGCCCAAGCCGGCGCCGCAACTCCAAGACTGGCCGTTCATGGGTCGCTGGGTGCGCGAATCACCCCAGCGGCACACGGCGCCCGCCGAGGTGTACTTCGAGTTGCTCAAGGATGCTCAGCAGACCTTCAACACGATTCGGGAAGCCCGGGAGCGCGGCGACGCGGGCCGCGCGCAGGCGATTTTCCGGAAGAACCGGGCGTTGCTTGCCCAGCGCAAGGGCCTGGTGCGCACTCAGCGCCAGTTGAGCAAGATTCAGGATCAGATTGTGCGGATCAACCGCAGCCGGGTCCAATCGCCCGAGACCAAACGGGCGCGCATCAACGCCTTGCGCCGCCAGCGCGAGCGCCTGTTGGGTTCCAGGTTGAAACGGGCACGCACCGGCGGCGCGCTATAAGAAAAAAAACGGCTGACCGAGGGAGGCCGGCCAGCCGCTAGAAAGGTCTGCCCTCGGGGGGCGGGGGCAGTTGGGGCCGGACTATACGGACTTCCCTACCGAAAACAAGCTATTGCCACGGGGGCTTATCCGGGGCCTCGTTGAAAATCCCGTCCTCGTCCTCGTCGGGGGTGGGATTTTCGTAGGTGGACAGATCGTCGTCCGGCGGTAAATCGGTGGTAGGGTTAAATGCCGCCGGCGGTGCGGGTGGAGGCTTGTTGTCAGACTCCTCTTGACCGGACACGAACAAATCATCTTGCCGTGCATCACCGCCGGCGGTCTTCCCCAACTGCGTGCTGTCGACGACCAGCAGCACCGTGCCGCCCGCCACATCCGCGAGCGCGTGCAACGGGATCTCGCCCTCGACAACCAACGTGAGCTTAACGCCGCCCGCCTTGATCTGGACCGCCTCGACCTTGGCCTCGCAGATTGGCCAGCCCTCGCCCATGAGGTGTTCCACCAACTCTTGATAGTCGCCACTCATTCGATGCCCAGCCGCTCAGCCGCTTCCTTGCGGACGATGTCGGCGACCTCTGTATTCGGCAGGCTGCGCATCAGATCCGACGCCAGGTCAAAGTCTTCCTGGTTCTTGGCCTCCTTGAATTTCCGCAGCACGGTCGACTCGTCGGGCGTGGGGGACAGGGCCGCCGACAGCGCATCCCGGCGCTTCGTCCAGGCTTCGCGGGCCAGGGTCTTCTTGGTCTTGTCCTTGATCACGTCGCGGGCGTGCTCGCCGAGCGCCTTGAGCTCCTCCAGATCCGTGGCGCCCTCGATGCTCGCCATGATGGCCTCGAATTCCGTGTCCTCCTTGACGGTGTCCTTCTTGGCCTTGACCTTCGCCTTGGCGCGGTTGGCGGCGCTCGCGGGCGGCAGCGCCGGGTCGGCGACGTTGCTGATCACGCGCTCATCTTGCTCGGGGACGCCGGCGTAGTCCTCGCGCACGCGAATGCCTTTCAGCACGTCTGGGAACGCATCGCGGAGCGCGAAGGCGCGGGCCCGCATCTGCAGCATACGCATGGGGTAGGTTTGCCAAGGCCCCTCTTTCTTCCACAGTTGCGCTGTCTCCGCATCCTGCTTGGAGAAGGTCCGTATTACCGGGGGCTCGCCCTTGCGGGCCACCTGGCACCGTGCCACCGGATTGTCGTGGGTCGGCAGCTCCTCGAGGAAGCGTTCGCCGTCGAACACGCTCGAGCCACGGCACACACCGAGCACGGCGTCGCCCCACATCAATGGTCTGCCGTTGATGACGGCGATGTTCTGGAGGGCCTGGGGTGGGCTCAAGCCCACGTCCACACCCATCTGCACGGCCAGCAAGATGTCGGCCGGCTTGCCCTTAAAAGCCTTCGGGATCATGTCGGCGGTGGCCAGGAACTTCGCGAAGTCCATGGCTTCGCGGAAGTCCTTGGGGATCATGGTAAAGCGTTCCAGATCCGCCGGCACCTTGAGTTGAAGGCCCTGGTTCTCCTGTGGCGTCATTTCGGTGGCTGGCTGGTTCATTCGGTGATCGTCTCCAGTTTGGGTGTGGGTGGCTTTTTCGAGTGCTTGAGCGACACGTAACCCGATGCCTCGACGGTGTACTCCTTCACCTTGACGCCCTTGCGGATGTAGCCGGTGCCGTCGCGGAGCAGGCCGGCGCTGGCCTCGCCGAGCGCCTCCAAGAAACGCGCCCGGCAAGCGTCGATAACTTTCTCCATGCTGAGCCGGCGCGCGGCGGCATCTTGCCAGACCTGGTGCCAGTGCCACAGCTCGTCCGGCAGGGTAATGACCGTACCGTCGGTGTTGGCGTAGAGTTTCTGTAGCAATTCCTTGGCGGTGGCGTGCTGGTAGTCGATGGCGGGCGGATCGTCGTTCTCGACCCTCTGCCAGAATTCGTGCGCGGTTTCGATGAGCAGATCGTCCCACTCCTTGTCCCGCTGCAAGTGGTAGATCCGGCACTCCTGGCCCCCGATCATAGCGGCCACGTCCCAGGCTTCGTAGTCGAAGCACAACATATAGTGCATCGGCTGGGGGATGTAATACTCAGCCACGTCCGCGCCGCCATCGTCGCCCCACAAGCCCGCCATCCGGAACCCGACATTCTTGATCTCGAGCCCGCGGCGCTCGCCGACCACGTCGCGATCCGCGTGCGCCATGAGGAAGGGATAGTCTTTGTGGTGCTTGGTGACGTTGACCCGGCGCACCTTCTTGCCGGTGCGGGCGGTGTAGAGCTCGGCAATCGGATCTTCGAGCAGATGGCCGAAAAGGACCGTGTCCTTCTCGCTCAGGTCCGGCGCCTCCATGGCGCCCATCTTGACGAGACAGAGCTCGTGCGCTTGTTGATAAGGGTTGAGCCCAAGGATGGTGGCCATGTCGCTACCACCGAGGCCGTGCATTCGGGCTTCTTTCTGCACTTCGGTCAAAGGCATAATCGTACTCCTACGGGGATGGCCCTGATGCTACAAAAGGCTTTGAATGTTGTCAAAGGGCTTTGTTCAGGCTACCCTGCCCGGCCATGAAGAGTCGTCAAATGCAAGACGCCCACCTGGCGCTTACTCAAGCCGTTCACTACTTCGGCACCCAGGCGCGCATGGCGAGCGCCTTATCCGAGAGCCAGCAAACCGTGAGCTACTGGGTCCGCGCCGGTCGCGCCCCGGAACGCGCCTGCATTCCCATCGAGCGTGCCACCGAGGGCGCCGTCACGCGCTACGCGCTGCGCCCCGACGTGTTTGGTAAACCGTACTCAGCCTGGACGGCGCTACGACGAATATTCCGCTTCGGACTGAATGATGGTAAAAGGTGACTGTGGATCGGAGCGGGTGAGATTCCTCGCCATCGGAACCTGCCTACCAGGCAGCCGCTTACCGACTTTCGGCGAACATGCTCGCTCCAAGCCTGCTCCGATCCACGACTTCCTGTCCACTCGATTCCACACCAAAGGTATTTTCGACCCATCGGCCTAGAATATTCGTGTCGGCACACTAGGGAGGGCCTTCACATGGCACGTACTCGTTCGATCAAGCCGGATTTCTGGCAATCACCGCAAATCACCATGCTGAGTGAAGCGACGGCGCTCACCTTCATCGGCATGTGGAACTACTGTGACTGCCACGGGATCCATACCGCCGATCCGCTGCGTTTGAAATGCGAAATCGCTGCCGGCCGCCCGGAGGTGACGCCCGAGGTGATGGCCGAGCGGGTACAGGAACTCATCGACCAGGGGCTCGTGCGCGAGTATGCGGAGAACGGCCAATCCTACTGGATCGTGACCGGCTGGGCCCGGCATCAGTACCCCTGGAAACCGCATTACAGATACCCCGTGCCGGCCGATTCCGAGGAGGCGCCCGCCAACGGTGGCCACCATCCGCCGGACGTCCGCCGGACATCCACAAGTAACAAGATAAGTAACAAGATAAGTAACAAGGATACAAAACAGAAGAAAGCGCCCTCCGTTGGAGGGACGCTGGGGCGGTTCAAGGACGTGAGCGATGTGTATCCGAAACACCGGAAAAAGAACCTTACCAAGGCGCGGGAATATTGGGCCCGGCACCACTGCGACGACCTCGCCGACACCATCGTTGCCGACGTGATCCAGCGCCAGGCCAAAGACGTGGACTGGCTGCGCGGCGCCATCCCGCACCTCGCGACCTACATCAATCAGCGCAGATGGAACGACCCCATCGAGGAGGCCACCGATCAAGAACGTCAAGGACATCGCCGCGGACCTGAATCCACCCAAGACCGAATCAAGCGCGCCAACCCCGGCGCCTTCAAACCCAAGCTCGCCGCCATCGACACGCCGCCCCGACGCCCCGACGACTGGCCCGAGGAGGCCTGACAGCCTGAGTGTCGCCGACATCGAACAGCTCTGGGTCTGCATGGCTGAAATTTACGGCATGACCTGGGAGACGAATTACGGCCAACAGGACGGCGGCATGTGGCTGGTGGGGCTGCAAGGCTTTGCCTGGGAGGATCTGCTCCATGGCATCGAACAATGCCTGGCCACGCCTAGCGAATTCCCGCCAAACCTGCCAACCTTTCGGCAATACTGCCAACCGGAGCCGGGCCTGCCCACCGTCCCGCGCTTGCCTAAACCTTGGGCGAACCGGGAGCTGGTGGAAAAGAGTCTCGCGGAGTGTCGTGGCATCTTATCGGGGAAAACGGCGGCGAAGTGAGTGGGAACACTTCCTCGACGAGCATCATAAGCTCGGAAGACCGACGCATCGGGGGCACAACTTGATCCCCGTCCACGCCGAGGGCATCCAGAAAATGACCCAGCTCGAGGCGCGCTACGCCGCCACCCTCGAGTACCTCAAAGTCGGCCGCGTGATCTTGGACTGGCGGTTCGAGCCGATCAAATTCCGCCTCGCGAAGCGCACCTGGTACACCCCCGACTTTTTATTGATCTATCCCAGCCGCTTTGAAATCCACGAGACCAAGGGTTTCTGGGAAGACGATGCGCGGGTGAAATGGAAGGCCTGTGCGGATCTCTATCCCTGGCTGCATTTTGTCGCCGTCACGGAACGGAAAAAAGACGAGTGGGTTTACGAACATTACGGAGTACCTCCCGATGGCCAGAATTGACACCTCCCGCGCCCAGACCAAATCCCAGCGCCAGGCGAAGGCGCGCTCGAAGGCCGCCAAGACCGCCACCGCCCAGGCGCGCGTGAACGCGGCCCGCACCGCGGCCAACAAGATCCACCGCCCAGGCAAGGCCGCGCCCACCAAGGCCGCCACGCCCCGCGCCAAGCCCAAGGTCAATGTGTCGGCCATCCGGGCGGGCAAGACGCTCCAGGCGCGCCGCCGGCGCCAGGCCGGCGCCATCGACCGGAAAAGCCAGGGGTTGAAGTGATACCCAAGGAGAGCAGGCGACTGGACGAAAAGCGCCTCAAGCAGGTATCCGACGGGATGCTAAAGAAATTGCAAGAAGGGCTCCGAAATCGGAACCTCGGCGACGAGGTAATGCCCGTTGATCGGTATGATCCGAGGAACCGCACGAGCAAGGGAGGGAAATAAATGGGACACGTCAAAGCGACATCGATCGGAGTGAAAGTCGGCAAGGGCGGGGAAGTCCGGCACTTCAACGTGCCGAGTGTTGGGGCTGGCGGCAAGCGCCTCACGCCCAGGCAAATGCAGGCCCGCGCTCAAGCGAAGGCCGGCAAGAGCCGTGGTTTCGGAACGCCCGGCGAGGCCGACCGCGCCAACCGGCGGGCGTCCGCTGCCGGCGGAAGAAAGCGCGGCAAGCGCATGGCCAGTCAGGTATCCGCCGCCGGTCGCAGCAAGAAGGGCGCACGACGGAAACGATAGGTAAGTACATAAAGGGTGGGAGGGTATTATGGATCGGTTGTTTGCGTTTTCCCTTGAGGAGCAGATTGCGTGCGTCGAGCGCGAGATTAAGCTGCGCGGCAGCGTCTATAAGCGTCGCATTGCACAAAAGAAGATGACCCGCCACCTGGCCGAGCACGAGTTTAACTGCATGGCTGCAATCCGGCAGACGCTCATCGGGCTCCAGGCAACCAAGCATGTGATCAACGAACTGGAGAACCCGCTTCTTGATGGACAAGCCCGTTACAACGCGGATCTTTGACTGCTGCTACCACGATTTGGAAACTGGCAAGCCCTGGTGTCACCCGGCCCGCCCGCGCCAGTTCGCCGCCGTCATCATCAAGCTGCCGACCCTGGCCGAGCGCCGCGCGGCCCTCGAGCTCCTCGAGTACGACTGGGATCTCCTCGCCCAGGTGCAGGAGTGGGTCCGGTATTTCTGGGAGCGTAAGAGGTTACAGCGCCTTAGCCTGGAGCTATGATGGTTTCATGGCCAAGCGGCTGACCCGGAAAAAGGCGAAGAAGATCCTGCGCCACGGCGCCGTGCGCGGCAAGTCGCTGACGAAACGCCAAAAGGGATTTTTCGGCGCGCGTGCTGGCGGATCGCCGACCAAGCGGAAAAGGAGCTGACATGGCACGCAAGAAGCGTGACTCTATGGTCGTTGTCTCCCAGACTGGCGACCGTGCCGTCGGCTACCCCGTCCCCACACTCAGCGATGAGGACAAGAAGGTGCTGGCTAAACGGTTCGCTGGGCCCGAGCTCGACCAACTGTGCGGCACGCCCCGCGATGACGATGAAGGTGACGACGAGGGCGAATTTATGACCGCATCTTCTTTCGGCGCACCAGAGAAGCAATAACGGAGGCAAACGATGGCCAAACGTGGCAAAACCCGCGTGAAACCGCGGAAAAACGTCAAGCGCGGCAGCGGGGCACCATTTCATCCACCGAAGCCCAAGCCACCGCGTAAAGTGCCCGGGAGCCGCTGATGCCGAAGAACAACCCGGCCGCCTATCTAAAGCGACAAGTCAAGAAGCCCGCCAAGCGCCGGCGTAAGACGGCCAGCAAGGGGAAAGGCCGGTCTCGAGGCCGGTAAACCGTCATGGCAAACATCGATCCAGGCGTCGGTCTTCTGACCGCTCAGGGCGCGCTATCCGCGCCCGAATCAGGCGCGCACTTCAAGCCGGTTGTCGGCCTTCTGACGCTCGCGGGTGTCTTGGCTGCCGCCGCATCAGAACAGTTCATCAATCCCAGTGTTGGCATTCTGACGTTCGCGGGCGGACTCCACGGAGCCGAACCCGGGGCACAGTTCAAGCCTGCTGCTGGAATTCTGACACTCAAAGGCGCCACATTTGGCTCCGAAGCAGGTATTGATATTATGCCTTTGAAACACGCAATCCGGGCGAGTCTCAGCAAAGATACGCTTGTGGACATCCCCGTCGTTCCATTGAACTCAACCCTCGAAACCACGGTCACTGTCCCCGGCGTCAAGATCGACAGAATCTATCTGTGCCATATCGTCGGACTGGACACCGGCCTCATCATGGAGTCCATCGGAATTGGCACCGGCACCGACACGTTACAGCTCCGGTTGGTGAATCCAACCGCCGGAAACATCAACCCCGGGCCATCGAAGACCTTGCACGTCGTCGGCCTCTGAACTATGACTGTGCGGGAGTAACCGAAACTCGTACCGAGGATCGAATGATGTTTTCAGCAGTTGACAAATGTATCATCGCCTTCATAGGGACCGGCGTTACTTTTCTGGTAGGAGCCGGATGGATCACTGCCGAGCAGGGCGTCACGCTCGCGACTATCGCTACGGCGCTTGGCGGCGCGGCAGTTACCGCGTTTGTGACCTGGTGGGTTCCCAACAAGGTATGAAAATGAAAAATCCGGCGGCATTGTTAGTTGCGATCAGCATTGTTGCGGTTGTCGGCTGTGTCGCCGGAGACCTCACCCCGGACCAGCGTGCCAACCTGACGCCCGAGGCGCGCATGTGGGAGGTGACGGACAACTACGCTATCGCACAGTCGGCGGTGCTGAAATACCTTCGGCAAGATACCTGCAGCGCGACCCTGGTGATCGGCTGTAAGGATCTGGCGGTCGTCAACGTCCTGGCCGACGCCGACGCCCACGCCAACACCGCCATCACCACCGCCGTAGCCGCCGTCAGAGCCTCGTCAGTGGCTTGTGAGGGCGATCCGGCTGCCGAGGTATGCCTGGACAAGCTGACCCTGGCTGCGGCTGCCTCACGCGCCGCACGCGCCGCCCTGGCGGCCTTGTCTAGCCAACTGATCACGACCCAAGCGACCCAATAGGAGTCATCGTATGGAAGCCACCCTGGTTTTTGGGCTGATCAAGCTCCTCGATGTGGCGCTCCTCGCCGTCGAGGCAGCGCCGGAGATCATCGCGGCGCTCACCGAGCAACGTAACAAGCTCGTTTCCATGGCCGAGCAGAAGCGCGATCCGACCGCCCTGGAGTGGGATGAGCTCCTGATCGTCGTTCAAGCAAATAGCGCCGAAATTCAAGCTATCCGTGACGCTGCCAACCGCGGAGCATAAGCGCCATGTCGGCGACCGCGAAGCAAATCACCATTACCAGCGTGGTGAGCGCGGTCACGCTCATCGGGTTGCTGTTCGGGGGGTGGATGTTCTTCGATGGCTACTTTGCCCACGCCGAAGACGTGACGGACGTGATGAACGTCCAGTCGGTCGTCATCAACGAAACAATCAACGAAAACAAGCTCGAAGATAAGCGCGCGCAGCTCGAAGTGCTGCGTGCCCGGCGACGCGCTGGCTATACCTATCCCGAGGATGCGGACACCGAGGCGCGGCTACTGGACGACATCCGCCGCGCGCAAGACTACGACGACAAGCTCCAAGTTCTCAAGACGCAAATCAAGTAGCGCGTCCTTTTCCGACGACAAATTATTCTGGATTTATTTCCCAGCGCACGGATTCCGTTTCGGCTTCCGGCGGGATTTCTTTGCTTTGGGGTTTTTCGTGCGGGGTTTCGCTTTCGACTTGCGATGTGCCATGACAGCGGCTCCTGCTATCCTGTAGTGGGGTGCCCGGGGCGACCAAGCCGGCTATGAGTTTTTAAACCCTGGTTCTAGCAGCAAAGTCGCCCCGGGGGCTCTTGAGGGTTACAACGCCCTCCCGGCCAGTGTAGTCGATCCTCCAGCACCACCAGGCGGCGGCTGGCTTTCTTCGCTTTCCTTATTCCTGTTCTACTTTGGTTTTTAACTGTTCCCACACGCTGTCGGGCAACGGTGCCACGATTCCACGAGCTGCCAAGCGTCGCATCCCGACCAACAAGACCTTGCACGCCATCGCCGATCGCGACATTTCGCGCAGTTTCGCCTCGTGGGTCAACGCCCGCTCCAACGCAGCCGGCATGGTGATGGTGACGTTCGGCGCCGTCTCGTCGCCGTACTTGGTGGGACGCCCCATTTTAGGTTTGTTCATGTTTCGCCCTCATTTATCTTGACGTTGTAGGCGCTGACCTGGGTGGTAAACGCATCTGTTTCCGCCTCGGAAATATCAATTTTCGCCTGGATACGATCTCCTTCGAGCCGTGCGATCCTTTGCACCACGCTCACGCCCACGCCGAGCTTCTTCGCGATCCTGCGCTTGCCGACACCCTGCGCGAGTAGCACGCGAATGTTGCCCACCACTTCCGGATCGGTGGGGGGGCGCCCGAACCACTTTTTGCCGGGTGCGGTTTTGCCGGTTCTCTTGCACCGTTCAATGCCGGCGATAATGCGTGCCTTGATCATCTGGCGGTCAAACTCGGCGACCGCCCCCATGATGTGAAAGAACATTCTTCCTGCCGGCGTCGTGGTGTCGATGGCTTGCTGGTGCAGGTATAACCCAACGCCCTTTTTCTCGAGCAGCTCGAGGAACAAGACAAGGTGGTGCATACTGCGCCCGAGCCGATCAAGTGCCCACGCTGCGACAACATCGATCTCCCGGCTCGCGATCATGCGGTGCAGTTCCTCAAAGCCCGCGCGTTCCTCGCGCCCCTTCGCGCCACTGATACCCTCATCCCGCAACACAGCGACTACGTTCCAGTCCTTGAGCGCGGCGACCTGGCGCAAGACATCGAGCTGGTTCGCCACCGTCTGCTTGTCGGTGGAGACCCGCACATACAACGCGGCGCGCATTACCACAGCCCCAGCATTCGGGTGCCCGCGACGATGATCACGATCCACACCAACACCCGATACTTAGAAATAAATTCTTCCATTACTCGCCCCTTATGCTTCTTCGATCTCAAAATGCTTTTCGATGGTTTCAACGTCCCAGCCTATGTGGAACTCGCACCAGGCAATCGCCTCCTCTCTGGTCAGCGGCTCAATGCCTTGACCGCTACTACGGCTGTCGTCACCGTGGCGCGTCGCCCAGCGCGTCTGCGCACCGCCTTTGCCGGCCACGAAATAACGACCGTGCTTGGTGATGTAAAGACGTTCTTCGCAATCATTGAAATCCTGGTATCCCAAGCCATTGTCGTCACGCGCAAGCTCGATTGCCGTTTCGGTGTCGTACTTCATAAAATTGACGACACGCTGTATGTCCATGTTGTTCATTCCTCTGCTCATAGTTCTTCCTCCGGTAACGCTTCGTAAGCGTCGGGGTTAATCGGAAAGGGCTTTTGCCCACTCGCTTCGCGCGATTCATTGATGCGCTTGATGCACGACTCGCAGATAGGCTCGCGTTCGCCCTTGAAGCGATACGACGGAACCCGGTGCGGGTTGAAGCTGAAAATGCTTTTGCACACAAGGCACGGCCCCATGCACATGACGTAGCCGCTCATTTCTGCTGTATCCAATCTTGCACGCTGGCATCATCAACCCACATCCACACCTGGACGTAAGCGCCATCGCTGCCGTGTGCATCGTCGTTCGTCGAGACAACGCTGTCGCCGTCGATCTCACAATCGCCGGTATCAACGTCCCCCTTGGCGACACAATTCTCTTTTACATAGTCGAGGTATTGCTGATCGTTGTACTGGCTGGTCATTTCTCCGGCTCCATCATTTCCTCGATGATTATGTCCAACTTCTTTGCGTCCCAGCCATGCTCCAACAACCATTTTCGCTGGTAGTCCGCACCGCCATTGTTGACTGCGGAGGCGCTTGCGAGCGCCGTATCAATCACCAGATTATCGAGTGCTTCCTGGCGAAGCTCCGCTGCATCGCGCCGCCTCATCTGTAGTTCGCTTGGTCTCATTCGCTCGCTCCTTACCACTCATAAAATGGCAATTCATCAATGCCCTCGCCGTCACGGTCAAGAAGCAAATAACGGCAACCCTTGTCTTTGGCAAACATGATGCACAACAAAAGATCATCTGGAGTCTCGTCAAATTCATAATGTTCTCGACCTGTCCAAAAGATCCAACCGTACTCTCCCCATTGATAATGAACGGGGAGGTTGATTTCTTTTGCGTCCATCAACTCTGCCGTGCGTCGGGTTATATGACCCGTGCTGATCGTTAAGACTTTGCTGATTTCAAGATCCGACATCGCTCGCTCCTGTTTGTTACGGATCGGAACGCGCACAATCGCTTGTGCGCGTTTTAATTCCGAGGCAAGGGGTTAGGGTAGGGGGTCAATTCAGCCAAAGCACTGGATTTCCCATTCGTCGCATTCGGCGAAACTGGCACACTCGGTTGCCGTTGCGTCGTTATCTCCCTCCTTCAACCAGTCTTTCGCGCGAAGCTCCGCGTCATCTTCGTCATCCGCTTCGATCTCGATGTGATAGACGTACAGCGCGTTGTACGAAAGGGAAACGTCGTAGGTTTTCATGTGCCAACCTCCTCGTTCTCATAGGTGTCGAACGGCAGTCCAATCGCCTCATACATTTCATCGCACTCGATTAAGTTTGCGATCCGAAAAAGCAAGGCTTCCGTGATCACACTGGTTGGGATGTCCGCACCTCTCGGATCGTCGCTCTCGACAGAAAACCCAAGCGTGAAAGCATGGTTGAACTTCTTTTTTTCTCTGCCGTAGCAGTCTCTGCCGTAGCCATACTTCATTGCTCGATCCTCTTGAAGTTCTGCACAACCTCGCTGTCGGTGTACTCGAAAGTTGCCCACAACAACACACCCTCGATTTCTTGTGCGTGCTGCTTTGCGTCGTCGAATTGGTGGTCGTCGTAAGCCGCCTCCAGCTCGCTTTCTGGCGGTTGGGTCTCGACCCAATATTGGTTAAGTTGCATCTTGCTCGCTCCTGTCAGTATGTCGCTTCCGTGATGTTCTCGGGGTGCTCGGTGAGCTGCTTCGCAGCCTCGTAAATGTCGCTGAGCATAATCCGCACGCTCTCACCCTTGCTGTTGATAGCAACCGCGCACCCGTGGATGTAGCGCAACTTCTCCGCTCCGGCGTCGATGAAGATAGCGACTTCATGTTCGGCTAGGTGTGGCGCAACCCGCTCGGGCAAATCAACGTCCTCGTAGTCGTCTGGATCTTCGCTCACGCACCAGTCGCACCCGTCACCGTTGTCGCCCAGCAGAACAAAGTGGGTGGCGTCGTCCTTGCGCTCTATGCGGCGGTCTAACTCCGAAACCGTGACGCCAGACAGCTTTTCCATGTCCTCCAGAAATGCCTTTGCGTCCTTGACGCGGAAGTAGTTGCTCCGTGCTGAACCGTAGTAATTTGCCATCTTGCTCGCTCCTTCTCAGTGAGTCCGAGTCCGGCCCCTGTTGCCAAGGGCCGGACGCAGGTCACTCAACTCGCCTTGCGTGCTGCCTTGTGGTCGTCTTGCATTTTTGTGACCAGCCGCGCCGCTTCATCGTTGCCCGGCTGGATGTCCATGAAACCGGGACCGTTGCCCTCCGCGTCCTGCTGGATGAAAACGGCGAACGCCACCGGGCTTCCAGTTTCACGCTGGAAAACCAGCTTGGGGAATCCATCATCGTCAACCGTTACGTCGGTCAGTTTGTAGCCGATCAGATACTTCATCCGATCAGCGGCCCATTCTTCGTCACTGTTGTACTTCGCTTTCATGTTGCTCGCTCCTAGTGTTGCACTTGCCGTTCTATCGCCCGTCGCCTGCACGCCGCCGTTCGGCAGCGATCCGAACAGTAGCGGGTGTCGGTGCGCGTGGTGTTGAAACCCTCGTAACAATATTCGCATAGTGCTTCGTAGCACGCTGGCCCGGTGGCGTGCCCGCACATCGGGCAGCGCGGGATCATGACGCGCTTCTCGGTCATAGCTGCTGCCACTTGCCGAACGCGACGGTCGTCGTGACCTGGGGCGTCTTGTAGGGGATGAGATATTCGATGGTGACGGCCCCCGCGTCGGGCTTGCAGAAATCATCCAGCGGCCCGAACCCGGAATCGCCCATGCCGGTGAGACCGTACTCGCCTTCCTGCGGGACACCATTTTCCGAGTCCAGAAACAGGCCCGCGTAGTAGAGGTTGCCGTCGTCGTCGTGGCACCTCCAGCGATGGCCCTCGCCGCGCCGGAGCAACTCAAGCAAGCCCTCCGGCGCGTCACTCGGTCCCTCCAGGCCGATGCGGGTGCGCTTGTCGATGCCGCCGCCTGGGTCGCTGATGTGATCCTCGGTGACGAGCCACGCATACGTCGCGTCGGTCACGATGAACACCATGCGCCGATGGCCCAGTGAATGCCGCCCGCGCCGGCCTTGTACGGCACGGCCAGGGCCGGTTCCCATTTCTGCGCGTTGTCGGCCAACCAGTTCTCCGCGTCCCGCAAGTTCTGGTGGGTGCCGCTCGGCGGGAAGGTCAGCGTCCCCGGTGCCTCCGCGAAGCTGCCGGTGTAACCGCCATGACCGCACTCCCAGGCAGCATCGTCTACCAGTTGGTCGTACCATTTCTGATCGGGTTTTTCTCGCTCGACTCGCATTTGAAAAGATGCGCCCATGTTGCTCACTCCTGTTCACGGTGAAAGTTGAAGTTCCGCCATCCGTCGCCCGAGAACGCGCCGCCCAGCTCATGCTCAAGCACCTGGCAAACGTCTTCGGTGATATCTGTGTAATATTCGGATGCGGGAATGTCGTCAGCGTGGCGACACCGGCTATAAATCTGACTGGCCTGAAACTCTGGCGGCAAGAACTCGTCTTCCGCGTAGTCTCCGACGATGGCGATCCTGTCGCCGCGCCAGCGTCCGATGGTGCGGGCCGCGATTGCCTCGTAGTCGCTGGTTCCTTCATCGCGGCCCAGGTCGCCCATTGATCGAAGCTCCCCAACTGCCGCGCACAGAATGATCAGCGGTGTCCCCGTGCCGGGGAACGTGCCGACTTGTTCCGCCAGTTTGAGACCGCACCCGAGTTTATGCGGGTCAAGAAACTCCTTCTTGTCCAGATTAACCGGCATCCAGTATTGTCCCATTGCTCGCTCCTATTGGTCGTCGGGGGTGTCGGCCTCGAAAGCCGCCACGGTGGGGTAAGTATCCTCGGGGGCCGCGCAACAGCTCCCGATCAAAAATCCGTTCCGGCCTGGGTGGGCGTTGTAGGGCGCGATGCACGCCCCGCACACTTGGCAGCCGCCCAGCATGGGCAAACCAACCCGCTCAAATTCGCCCATGTTGATCGCGCCGTTGCCGTCGTCCTGCACGCCTCGCGCTCGGGCGATGTCCAGGATCGTGATCATCACAACCAATCCCGCTCGGCGAAGCTCACGGTGTCCACGCCGCCCACGACGATATGATCCAGCACTCGCACATCGATCAGTTGGAAAGCGTCTTGGAGTCGCTTGGTGATGGCACGGTCGGCGGCGGACGGCTCGGCCTCGCCCGATGGGTGATTGTGGGCCACGATCACGGCGGCGGCATTCAATTCGATGGCGCGACGCACCAACTCACGGGGATGCACGCTCGCGCCGTTCACGGTGCCGTTAAACATCCGCTCGAACGCGATAAGCCGGTGGCGGTTGTCTAGCCAGATAGCCGAGAAGATTTCGGCCTTTTCCTCGGCCAGCTCCAGGGCCACGAAGCGGCGGGTGTCGCCGGGGTTGGTGATGGCGCGTCCAGGCTCGCGTAGTCGCTTCTGGAGGATGGCGTGGGCCGCTTCAATGATCGTGTCTCCGGCCTGCGTGGGCGTTGTCGGCTGTGATCCTTCCGCATAGGTAGCGGGATCTTCGCTTTTGCATTGGTCGTTCATGGGTTGCTCGCTCCTGACAAGTATCCCACCGGGAAGTATAACCTTTCCCGGTGGGATTCTCTATGCTCCTAATGTCTGAACTGGCCAACGGCGACAAACCAAGCCGCACACTGGCGGGGTAGGTCGTCGCAATGGTCGGCCACGATAGCGGATAGCTCGTTGCCGTTGATCCATAGCCCGCGCCCTGATCGGGTGCTTGCGCTTGGATCTTTGCCGTCCACGCTCAGGTCAAGCAGCCCGTTTTCGTCGTACTCGGCCCGGAGCCGATGCCCTGCGAGGGTTGAGCATGGCCAACCGGCGCTCGGCCGCGTGGCCCATTCTCGGGTCTCATGCGCCGAGATCCAGATTGTGAAGCCGTCTTGATTGCCTTTGAGTCTCATGGCCTCCACCTGGGGAGGATCACTTGCTCCGAGTAACACCAATGATCCGCATACTCGATCAGCACCCGATTGGCGATCACCATAGCCCACGGGATCGACTGCACGGCCATGCCGTACTTGCTCCGGGTTTCCTTGGTGAACTCCAGCCCGGTGACGATCACCTCGGTCGGTTCGGCCATGCCAAAGCACGGGCGGATCGTGATGGTGTCGCCTACGCGCAGTCCTGTCGTGCTGGGCGGCGGTTGCCCGCCTTGGGTCATTACGGTCATGTCTTGCTCGCTCCTGTCGTCGCTCGATGGCACAAGCGCCATCGCAAACGGTCCCCGAAACGGGGACCGTTTACGCTTACGCCTAGCCGTTGCCGATCCGCTTCACGCGGGCGCTGGGGCCGCGTCCGAGTTGGTCCTGCAAGCCGATCCCGCGCCCGTACTGCTGGCCCGCGTGATAGCCCTCGCCGGATGAGATCCGTCTCCGGCCTCCGCTGCGGAGTCGAACGCCTTGCGCCCGCAACCAATCGTCGTTCAGGGCCAGCTCGTTCTTGTACAGATCGACAAGGATCATGGCCTTGGAACTGGACACCTGGGCGGTTTCACCCCGCGAGCGGGATGCCAGGATCTCCTTGACCTGCTCCCCGATAGCCGACGCCGCGCCGCGCCGGAAGGAGTTGCCAAAGGTGCGCCCCCGTCCGTGCGCTTGGTGGCCCGCTTCGCGCTCGATGCTGCTGATCACATAACCTGCCATATCCACGACAACATGGCGGAAGTGCTCGCGCCCGATGATGTACGTTTGGCCCTCGCTGGGGCTGCGGTAGACCTTGCAGCCGTACAGCTTCCCGATGTACTGGATCACGATGGATTTCCAGATCACCCGGCCCGTGTCGATGCCGTGCTTGCCGCGCTTGCCAAGCTCATCGGTCTCGCCCAAATCAACCGCCTGAATGCCGTACTTGTCCATCAAGCTGTTGGCCTGCCGGAGTGCAATGGCGCGCTCCTCCTCCGAATCATTGCGGCTGGCGTCGGCCCTGGACAGGCAGGCGCGGATCTTCCGCAATATCCCGGTGCGTTCTTGTTCGTCGTTCATGGTGTTGCTCGCTCTGTTGTCGATGCCGCCAAAGTGGACACCCCGAAAGCGGCGCATCCGTGCGCCGCCTCGGGGGGTGCCTACGCCGCCAGGATCGTGTCGAGATAGGCTGTGCGGGCCTCCAGCGCCCCCTCGGTCGTGTAGGGGTGGCCAAGGTAGCCGTGGCGCTCGGCTCCGCTCCCGGTGCCGCCAAAGAGCGCCTCGGCCGCGTCACTGTCGATCCCGAAGTGGTCCGCGAGGGTAAAAATGCCGTAGCTGGGCAGCGCCCCCTCGGGGATCTGTTTGTCGCGCTCCGCGAGGAGCTTGTACCAACCGGCCAAGCACCCCTCCAGGCCGCAATTGTAATCCGTCGATATAGGCTTGCCGGTCTCCCGGTCTTCGTCCAGATACCAATTGAAATTGAGGATCGCCCGGCCGCCGATCTCGGCGTTTGGTCGTCGTTCGCCGGCCGAGGTCAGCCATTGCTCGATCCGGTCCATCTTCTCGATGTGCGGGATCACCACGGTCCGTAGGTAGTGCAATCGTTCGCGTTCCATTTGCTCGCTCCAGTGTGTGACGGTGCCGCGAAAGTGGACACCCGTTGAACGGGCGCGTCCCTGCGCCCGCTCTCGGGTGGCTACTCAGGCCGCCGCCTCCTCCTGGGCGTATTCCTCGATGGCCGCGCCGATGGCGGCGTGCAGCTCGGCCAGCTCCGAGGGCCGGAAAGTTATGCCTTTCTTCGTCGCTACCCACGATCCCGATCCGGGGATCGGCTCAAAGTGGGCGCGTAGGTCAAGAAAGTTGCCGCCTTTGTAGGTCCGGGTCTCGATGCGTTTCAGGGTGCCGTTGTCTGTCTCGATGTTGGCGAAGATGGTCATGCGCTGGCCCTCTGTTCGTGTTGTGCTTTGATGGTGCTCAGGCGTGCGGGCTGGAAATGAAGATCCCGCTCGATGGCGAGACCCAGTGGCCCGCGAGCCTTCTCCAGCTCCGCGAGGGTGAAGTAGCCCAGCTCGGATTCCATCCCGACGACATACCCGAAGAATCTGAAATCCTCGGGCTGCCCGTCGATGGCCTCGCCCTCGATCACATACCAGCTCCAGAACGAATCCGGGGTGAAGAACTTGATCCCGCATACGGGATCGGCGTGCTTCTCCTGGGAGTAAAGGGCCGGAGTGCGTGCCCGTTGTTTGTCTGTCAATAGCTTCATCATGGTCTGCCCGCTCCTCGGGTTGCCGGTGCCGAAGTAGACACCCGACGGGGCGCTCTGACCGCCCCGTGAGCTGGCTACTCGTCGGTTTCCTCCAGGGTGACGCCAAAGCTCTCCCAGCGGGCGTCGGTGAAATGGGTGGCCGTGGCCGCGATGCGAACAACGCGCACCGTCCAGTGGTCGTGATGGGTCTCAAGCGTGCGCTCGATGGTCGCGGCGTCGGCCTCGGTGCGGGGGTAGCAGGAGTCATGCCGGAGCATGTCAACGGGAAAGCGCCCGTGTCCGGTGACGGTAGCGAAGAAGATCCAGCACCGTCCGCCGGTGCGTCGTGGCTTGCTCATGGTCGGAACCTCCAAGGGGAAGAAAAGGACCGGGGCCGAAGCCCCGGCCAAGGGCGGCGCAGCCGTTACGACAAACCTACGCCGCCAGCGGGGGAGAACAGGGATACCCGCCAACGGTGGCCAACGGTGGCCAACGGTGGCCAGCGCGAGGGCGCTACGGGGGAGGGGGGGGAAAGAGGGGGGGGAGGGGGAGCTTGGGGCGCTGAGTGCTGCACCGGGGGCGCTGGGGCGCTGGGCGCTGGGGCGCTGGGTGGCGCTGGGTGCGCTGTGAGTCGTCGACGGGGGTGAGCCTGGGCGATGGGTCGGGGCGTGTGGTGTGGTGCGTGGTGGGCGTGTGGTTGCGTCTGCGGGGCGTGCGGGCGTCTGAACAAAAAGGGATAGCTCCCGTTCAGCCGTGCGCCTTGTCGTCTCTTGGTTCATAGCCTGCCCGCTCCATCTCTAAGCATAGACTTCTACACCGGGAAGTCCAGCGGGGTACGGTATCCAGTTGGAAGCCGTACCCGCTCGGATGCCCAGCACCGGCGCTGCCCTGCCAACGAGTTGCGGCCCTGATGCGGGTGGGGGTTGCCGTACCTGGGGAGCTGGGCGCCTGGGGGCCGGGGAGCTGGGCGCCTGGGGGCCGGAGCTGGGTGCCGGCCGGGGGTGCTCGATGCCGGCCGGGAGCTGATGATCTGCGCCTGGGCAGATAGGGAGGGGTTAGATTGCTTTATGAGAGAGGAAGGGGCGGCACCCTTGCGCTCGCGCCGCGCGCCCGGATGGGGGGTTATGGAACCCCCAGCCACCTATTTTTTATTGAAACGGAAACAAAACCCTTTTACCCTCCGATTCCATGATTGCAAACCGCACAAAAGCCTTTTATAGTTCCACGTGGAACGTGTGAAGGTTCCAAGGAAGCTGCGGAAGGCGGGTCGGGCGAGAACATTATCCCTGGACTGGCCCGCCGCCTTTTTGGAACGGGATGCCAGTCCCGGGTCGGTTCGACTCCGGCCAGCTTCCGTTCAAGTCAGGGGGCGAGCAATTGAAACACATCACCGGCGATAGACGCGGCTGTTTTGGAATAACGGTGATACCGGAGGAACGAATGAAAAATACCTTAGAGGTGAGAGAAATGACCATTACGCCGTCTTTGGCGGCGAAGTGGTTGGAGGGGAATACGATCAACCGTCCGATACAGCCGGCCCACGTCCGATTTCTCAGTGCTCTGATGCAAGTGGGCCTGTTTTTACTCAACGGGGACACGATCAAGATTTCAGATGCCGACATACTGGATGGGCAGCACCGGCTGCTCGCGTGCATCGACTCTGGACGTTCGTTCAGAAGCCTGGTGGTATTCGGGGTTCCGAAAAAAGTCTTCAAGACGATTGACGAAGGCAGGGTTCGCACCGGCCGGGATGCGCTTTTCGTACACTATCCAGGGATCACCATCCAGGTTGCGAACACGATGGCGGCGGCACTCGTTTGGCATCATCGCTTGACCGGCGCGCTCGCCGGCATGCCGAAAGTCTCCAACACGGCGCTTCTCGAAATGGCCAAGAGCCACAAGGGCGTGTGGCAGTGTTGCGACTTTGTTCTGGAGGTCGATTCCGCGCCGGCACTCGTCCCGGTCTCGTCTTGCGCGGCTATGCTCTACATTTTCCAGCGCCGGCACGCAGAAAAAGCGGCCACGTTCATCCGCGGCCTGCTGTCGGGGGAGAAGCTGGCCAGGACCAACCCCGCCTTCGTGCTGCGAAAAATCCTGGCGAACGATTTGTTGAAGCGTGCCCGGTTGAGCAATGTGGACAAGGTGTTCATGTCGGTCAAGGCCTGGCATCTTTTTTACCACGCCCGCAAAGGCTCGGCGGTGGGCATCCATCGCCGCGGCGATGAGAAGTTGATTCTCGATCCGGAAACGGCGGTGGTCAGAAAGAGAAAGCAAACGGCGGTCAGGCGCGAGGATAAGGACGAGCGTCCCACGGCATAGGAGTGAACGTATGAAAACTTTGATACTGATGGCACTACTCATGCTGGTGTCGCAGGCACCGGCGCAGTCCGCTGGCGGCCAGTGCTCGATACCGACGCCGCTGGTGCCGCCGGCCAGCACCGCGTTGCGTGCGCGGGACATTACCGGGGAGTTCAACTGCTCGTGCAGCGGAAGCGGGAGCTGCGGATTAACAATCTCTGGCGGCGTGATGTTTTGCACTGGCGTCTGTAGCGGGTCGTGTGCGCTGACGATAGTCGTTGACCCGAGACTCGCGCTGCAGGGCGAGTGATGGAAACGAAGCTGTTTGAAATTCGGGACTCGGCCACCTTCATCCCGATTCTGGCGGTGCGCTTCACGCCCGCGAACGAGCAGGAGTTGTATCTCTTGGCGCGGGCGGGCTACGGCCTGGACCCCGACTATCAGGGGCATTACGTCATCCTGTGCCGCATTGTCGGTGGGGAATTGGATGCCCGCAGGACGCCGGACAATTGGGGCAGATCGACGCGCACCCTGTCCACGGCGCACCACTACATCATCAACAACTGGGATGAGCTCGCGAGCGGCGACGTGGTCGACGTGGAGTTCATCAAGGGCGAGACCAGTGCGCCCAAGGTGTCGGAGCGGCTGGAGTGACGACGAGACTAGACGATATTGTCTACGGGCTGATGCTCAAGCATTTCAAAGGAGAAAACGACATGAATGAACCGATGCAACAAACAGAAGTCGGCCAGCAAGAGAATCAGCTCGTCAGCGCGGTGCGTCACGCAACGGGGAATCTGGAGCGCGCGGAGGTGCTGCGCGACAAGCTCTATCAGACGCTCGACCGCTTGCGCGGGCCGGCGCCGCAGAGCGCGCCCACGTCGGAGGAGAAACTCACCGATCAGGGCGCCATCCCCCGCCTGGTGAGGCAACAGGAACGCACGACCGAGGCGATTGAGACCGCACTGTCGACGCTTTCGGAAATCGAGCAGTACGTATGATCGAGTCAGACGAGCTAGAAAACACTTACGACGAACTCGAGAACGCTCGGACCCTCTGCACCGAGCTGCGCGAGCAATGCACCGACTACCGCGAGCTGGTGACGGGCTACAAGACGCGCATCGTGGAATTGAAAAAGGAAGTGTCGGACCTGATGTACACCGCCGATGTCCAGAAAGACATCAACCAAATGCTCCGCAAACGCTTGGAGAAGCACGAAAATGGGCTCGGCGCACCGCATCAAGATTGACGACGGCTGGCGGGTGCGGGCGAAGGAACTCATGGCGGCGCAGGGCGTGATGCAACGCGACCTGGCCCTGACGATTGGGGTCAGTCGCTCGACGCTCAACCAGTGGTTGAACGGCAGGAGTGAGCCGAATTTATTTCACATTGTCGTGTTCGCACGCCACCTCGGCGTGACGGTGGACTGGTTACTGACGGGGAGGGAGAAGGAATGAAGAAGCTGGGCGAACAACCTGCCTATCCAACAGGCAAGCAGGAAGGATATAGCCCCTCTTTCGGGCTGACCCACCGGCAAAGGCTGGCGGGGCAGATAGCCAGCGGCATACGTTTCAACGAAGTGACGGACGGGAATTATCAGGTCGTCGCCCAGAACGTCTGGCGCATGACCGACGCCATCCTCGAAGCCGAACATGAAACCTGATGGAAGCGCACGAGGCCTTCGTCGCGGGATTCACTTTCTCCGCAGGCTTTTTCGGCTTCGTTCTGGTCGTCATCCTGCTGGTGTTGGGGATCGTGTGGTGGTTCGGCCGGCCATAGACACCAGCGTTGTCGATGTCGCGATGAAAGTGTATCGGGAGTGGACCGCGGAACAGGTTTGTATTGATTGCGGGCGCTCGCGTGCGGAGGTTCAGGACGACGGCCCGTGGTGTTGGATGACCGAAACCCAATGCTTGAAATGCTGGGAACGCAACGGGGCGCCGGAGAACCGCGGCCTGCCGAGCGCCCGCGAGAAATACGTGAAGGATGGTGGCGGGATAATCTGGTGATGTGATGCCCGAAGTTCCTGATGGTCTGTTTTCCGAAAAAGAGCTTGAGCGCCGAGCGGCGTACTGTCTTCGCATGGCAAAGGTGTTCTACGCCCTGTCCGCGGGCATATTTGTTGT
>JAZGFE010000087.1:0-14372 GCA_036479215.1 Nannocystaceae bacterium
CAGCTTCCGCCGTATCTCCACCGCCTCCTCCGTCGGCCCCACCGCTTCCTCTCGCCGCCCCAACTCCCTCAACACCACGCCCAAGTTGTTCAGGCTACTCCCGAGGTCGGGCAGAAACGCCTCCGGCTCCGCCGCCGCCAACTTCCGCCGTATCTCCGCCGCCTCCTCCGTCGCCGCCAACGCTCCCTCTCGTCTCCCAAGCTCCCTCAAACTCCCGGCCAGGTTGCTTAAGCTCAGCGCAAAGTCAGGGAGAAATACCTCCGGCCCCTCCTCCGCCAGCTTTCGATAGATCGCCACCGCCTCCTCCATCGCTTGCGCCGCTCCCGGCCCATCCCCGAGCGCGGCGAGGGTGTCCCCAAGATGTCCGTAGTTCACTGCAAGCGCACGCTCGCTCGTCGGTTGCCCTTCCTGCAGCTGAGCGATCTCTCGACGCAAAGATTCTAGGTCGTCACCACCCGACGCTCGCGCGCGGCTGGCCCGACTCTTCATACCGCCACTCGAACGTTGCCATTCATGATGAAAACCGCGATGCGGGTCAAGTCGTCGCGCAAAGAGGAAGGAGAAGCTTCGAATCGACCAAAAATCGCGCGCATGTTCGGCAAAGGCGACATACAAACTGGGGAGCACGCACAATACGAGGGCTCCTCGGGTAAGGGACGCGATCGTGTTCCGATTTTCGTTCAGCCGGTGGAAGAGCATCTTCGCGTCGCCTGCACAATCCGCCCGTGTGAAATCGAGAAATACCGCCCGAGCGTGCTTATCCGCGATCCCCTCACGCAGGGCCGACAGCAGCCCTTCAGTGGCGTCGACGAAGGATATCGGCGCGAACACTGCTGTCTCAAAACTCGAACCGCTACGCACGCGCGGTACTCCAGCCTCCAACGCATCGCGCACCACCTGAACATCGTCCGCTGTCTGACAGCCGACGACAAAAAACGAAAATCCATCGTTTAGAGCGACGTGCTGGATCAACTGCCGCACGCCCCGATGATCAGCGACGGATCCAATTTTACCTACTGCGCCTTGGTCACTCATTGCGCTCGGATGCCGGGGTCTCCACGACAGATCTCAACGCTGGATGCACGTCTGTCCACTCGTCACCGTTGCGGTACCGCATCACGACGTGCAGGCTGAGCATCCGATCCGCCAACGCCCGTCTGGAGTCATCCAGAACGGGTAGTCGATGAAGCCGTGCGACCTCTGCCAGCAGGAGACGATCTTCTTCAGTCAGTAGCCGGGTGTAGTCGACACGCAGGTCATCGAGCACGTGGTCAAAGCGTAGTTTCGACACGGGATGAACGTCTTGTGTGATCAAGCCTCGCAACAGGCGAACGAGATCTCGAGGGTACCCACCCGAGAATTGAATGAGTTCCACCACTCGTTTCTCGTAGTCGGCGCCGAGCATCGCCGCGAGCTTGTCTTTGGGCACCCGCTTGTGAACAAGCTCGCGCAGCGCATCGACTCCTGGCGGGAACTCAGATCCGTCGCGCTGATGGACCTTGACCATCGGCAAGAAGTGAACCTGGTGTAGAGCGCGAGCAACAACGGCGGGCGGGACCGTATAGAGCGCGTGCACGGGGAGTCGGAGATGCGGCGAGCCGCCAGCAAACAGGCGCTCGTAGCTGTCCACGACTTCCGTCCAGTTCTGCGTCGTGGGCTGCATCTTCTCGAGCGAATCGATCACCACAACAATCCCCAGGTGGCCGCGCGCCTTCGCTCGTGCCTCCAATCTCGCCAGCTCGCCGCGCGCGTCCGCCAAGAACGCGCTCAGGTGCCGCGCCACAGTCTTACGTACGAGCTCGCGCAATTCCGGGCGGGTCCGCATCTCCAGTCCGAGTGCCACCCCTGTACCCGGAATTTTATACGCCACCGTGCCGAGCTTTATTTCCGTGTGGGTCAACCACCTCCACAAACGCTCCGCGTAGCCGACTTTCATGGCCTCCTCCACCGCCTTGCCTTCGGCCTCCAGCACAGCGCGCTCCGTTTCGTGGAGGACAGCGATCATGACATCCGAGATGTCAATCGCATTCGCTAGATCCAGACGGTCTTGTGCATCGACCCGCACAGGCAGTAAGTTGGCGCGTTTGGGGTCGCTCAGCCGGGCGAGTAGGCGACGCAATTCCGTTGACTTGCCACTGCCTGGAAAACCAGAAAACAGCTCACAAACCGGCGTGTCTGACAGCTCGACAGCGCGCGCAAGCGTCTCCACCCAATCGCGCCCGCGAACCTCACCGGCACACTTGTCGAGATCGACATTGCGGTCGTCCGTTGGATCCAACGACTCGTACGGATCACAGCGGTTGTAGAGGGTTTTGAGCTCGTTGAAGTCGATCATCGGAGTCGCGGTGCCCGGTGGGGCCTGTCTTCGTCTGAGAACACTGTACCAAGCAGGCAGGCAGCAGACGAAATTCGCACCACTGAGCGCGGGCATGGCCTCGACCCGACTCGCCGTCGGGCGCCAACGGGTCCCAAAGATTTACGGCATGCCAGCGCACATGGCGCCTTGGCGTGCCCTCGATACGTGAATCCGCGCGCCAGACCGTACACGTGGGTGCACCGCTGCGCGTTTCAATGAAACTGACGCTGTCGTTCTCCACCGGAGAAATGCCGCGTCGTGGCTGGAACGCAACCATATCGTCGAGCTCGCTTCGGCGCTATCTGGGCTTGCCCCCCAGAAAGTGGACAGTGGGACTGTGCTGCAGTTCCTTGAAGAGCGGAAGCGACTTCAAACTCAATGGGGCGGATGTACTCGTTTGTTGAGTGGAGCCGTTTGGGTGGTAGAAACCGTCGATATTGGCACGCAGGGGACGGACCGATGCCACAGTGTTCCCCACGGCACGGCACGGCACGGCACGGCACGGCACGGCACGGCACGGCACGGCACGGCACAGCACAGAATTACACGAGAGCGAGACGAGGAGGAGGCCGTCTGGTCATGCTGCTCGGCGAGCCTCGATCCACAACATGTGACAATATCTCCCCTCCCCCATGGCACGATTTATCGCTCTCCCTGGTTTGTTGCTGTGTTACGGCGTGTTCAGCTGTGCGCCGTCCACTACCGCCCATCCGTTTGGGGTGGCTCCGGCGGATGCGCCCGGTGCAGAGGCGAAAGGTTCGCCTTTGGCGACGCGCGCCACGATCGACGAGGCCATCGCACGCCACACCCTCGCATTTGTTCGCCGTCAGCCGCAGCTGTCGACTTCCCTCGAACTCGATGAAACGGCCGCGGGCGGACCCTACAACCATCGCCTGCCGGACTATTCGCCTCGAGCGATGCGGGAGCTGCAAGCCGAGATGGCCCGCGGTGTGACGGAACTCGCCTCACTCGACGCGGCGGGCCTTGGCCCCGACGATGCGATGCATCTGACGGTCGTGCGGCTGATCGAGGCCTACTACGCCGGGTCGACGCGCTTTCGCGGCGGCTACATCGACACGTGGGGGGGACACTTGCCCTACGTCGTCAATCAAATACGCGGACCACTCATCGAGATCCCTGAGATCATGCAAGCGCAACAGCGGGTGGCGAGCATTGCGGACGCGGAGGCGTATATCGCTCGCCTTGCCGCCTTCCCCGCGTTGGTTGAAGGCATCGAGGCCAAGGTGGAGGCGGACGAGGGGGAGGGGAGCGTGCTACCCAAGAAACTGTTCCCCAAGACCTTGGCGTTCCTCGATCGTTTCGTTGAACCCGCTCCCCACGAGCACCCCTTGGTCCTGGCGCTAGCGGGCAAGCTCGAGCGCATAGAGGGACTTGTGCCTCAGGAACGGGCGCGTCTCGTGCACGCCGCGAGCGCGGCGATTGCCGACCACGTTTACCCCAGCTACCGGCATGTGCGGCAGTTCATGGCGGAACAGCAGGCCCGCGCGCCGGAGGCCGACGGCATTTGGGGTCAGCGCGGCGGAGATGCATTCTATCTTCACGAGTTGGCATTTCTTGCCGATACTGCGCTGTCAGCCGGCGACATCCACCGGCTCGGACGGGCAGAGGTCGCGCGCATATCTGCGGAGATGGATGCCATCTTGAGCGCGAACGGGCGCACGGCTGGCAGCGTCGGCGAGCGAATGACCGCACTGGGCAAAGACGAGCGTTTCCTCTACCCCGAAAGCGATGCGGGCCGTGACGCCCTGCTTGCGGATCTGAACGCACAGATCCGTACGATCCTGGAACGCGCTCCATCCTTGTTCGCGACGTTGCCCAAAGCCGGCGTCGAAGTTCGACGCATTTCTGCGGCGACGGAGGCCAGTGCTCCAGGCGGCTATTATAGCCCGCCCTCCCTCGGCGGGGGTCGACCCGGCGTGTTCTGGATCAACTTGCGGGACATGCATGCGACTCCCAAGTTCGGACTCAAGACACTGACGTATCACGAGGCGGTGCCGGGTCATCACTTTCAGATCGCGCTGAACATGGAGCGACCCGAGATCGGGTTGTTTCGGCAACAAGCGACCTTCAATGCGTACACCGAGGGCTGGGCGCTGTATGCAGAGCTCGTGGCGAAGGAGATGGGCATGTACAAGGGGGACCCCTGGGGCGATCTTGGGCGGCTGCAGGCGGAGCTGCTCCGCTCGGTTCGGCTCGTGGTCGACACGGGTCTACATGCCGAACGCTGGACACGCGAGGAGGCCATCGCGTATTTTGGCGACGCGACCGGAGCACCAGAGCGCGAGGTTGTTGCGGAGGTGGAGCGGTATATGGCCTGGCCGGGCCAGGCTCTCGGCTATAAACTGGGAATGATTGAGTTGCTCCGCTTGCGAGAACATGCTCGCTCCCAGCTGGGGGGAACGTTCGACATCCGCGGTTTTCATGATGTAATTTTGCTTCCTGGCGCGCGCCCCATGTCGGTGGTGCGCGACGATGTGGAGCGCTGGCTGGCCGTGAGCGCCGGGGTTGAGAGGGGGGGGGAGCGCCCGGGGCCCTACTTCAAGTTGTTCGGGTCGTGCGAGTTGTTCGAGCGGTTCGAGTCGCAGTTAAGCTTGGTACTCGATCGCCGGGCCATGGAGGCGTACCGACCTTGCGGGAAACGTTTCCGGTGTGTCGCCCAATGACGGCAGGCGCGGGCCTGATCGAGGGAAGCGAGCACGTCCCCGAGCTCGAAGTGAAGGGACTCGGTCGTGCGAAGGCCCCACTTTTGTTCGAGGGCTTCGGTCAGCACCCTGTGGGCCGCCGCGTAGCGCCCCTGAGCGCGCAACGTGTTGACTCGGCCGATGATGGGTGCCAATGCGGAGGCGGGTCGAGGCTGGCGTTCGTTGTGGAATCTCGTGCGGGCCCCCGCTGCAGATGCGTGGGGGCGCGCGGACTTGCGGCGCTCGGCAGAGGTGTCGGTCCGCTTCGCGGAGGCTATCGCACCGCGAGTCGGCCGCGCTGTGCTGTGGTGATCTGCTGGGGAAGCGTAGGCGGGAGGGAGAGTTTGGGCGGGAGGGAGAGTTTGGGCGGGAGGGAGAGTTTCGAGAACCGGAGGCGTATTCCACTGCATAGGCGTGCCCATGGCGAGTTCGTGGACGTTTTCGCCGTCGAACCGAAGCCGACCCCGGCCACGCGTGATCGTGACCGCGTGGGTGGTCTCACCGAGGCTGATCTCCACGCGTCCGGACCCGATGTTCAGCGTCGCCTTCGGCAAGGCGATGTGGCTCGAACGGGGGGCGAAACTGTGGGTCCCACCGCCCGTGCGAGAGGTGGGAGCAGCCGTGGCGGGAGGGCGCGAGGCAGCAACTTCGATGGACCAACGGCCTTCCACGAGCTGCGCCTCCCCGCCTATGCTGATGAGCCGCGCGTTGTCGTAGGCGGTGATCTGGATGTTCTGCACGACGTGCACCAATTCGCATGTGCCGGCCAGAGTCAGGCTTGGCGCACCCCCTAACGTGGTCCGGACGTTCGCTGAGCAGGTGCTCCGGCCGACGACGCGATAGTTGGCGAAGGTGAGGTCGGGACTGCGCGTATCTCGTAGCCCCTGGTCCGCGAGGTTTCGCGTGGCCACCCAGGTGGCCAGGGCAAGGACGGAAGTCGTCGCCCCGACACCGAACCAAAGCACCGCACTCCCTCGGCGTGGGGGAGGGGCGAGGGCCTCGCTCAGCGCTCGACGATGTTCTCGCTGGGCCCGTGCCGAAACGGCCTCGGATGCGAGGGTGTGATCTGCCGCGCGTAGTTGATCGAGAAGCGCTTTTTTGTCCGGGCTAGGCATCGCGTATCTCCCATCCGTCGGCCCGTAGCCGCAGGGCTGCCCGGGAGATCAGCTTGGAAATGTATCCCTTCGAGTGACCGAGGATCTCGCCGATCTCGTGGATTTTTTTTCCGTCGAGGTGAAACATGCAAAATGCGAGTCGTTGTTTGCTTGGTAGCTTGTCGAGGACGGCGAAAGCGGCGCCGAGTTGCTGCCGTTGGGATACAGTGGACTCCACGTTCGGCGGCGTCGATTGTTTCTCACCGAGGAGCCAGCGAATGCCTGGCGTGTTCTCCAGCGCCCGACGCCGCAGCTTGCTCAGACACCGGTTGCAGGTCGTGCGATACAGCCACCCGCCCAAGTGATCGGGGTCGTCGACCCGCGCGAAGACCCGGCACAGAGATACAAACAGGTCTTGCACCACGTCCTCGGCCCACTCCCTGTCACCGGACGCGTAGCGCAGCGCGACGCGGAACACATCATCTCGATGCCGTTGGTAGAGGGCGGAAATGCGTGCGGATGCTCCCTCCGAGGCATGGTGTAGAGGCATGGTGTAGAGGCATGGTGGAGGACATGGTGGAGGACATGGTGGAGGACATGGCGGAGGCTTGGGTGCGGGCTCGCGTCATCGGATCCCCCAGCGGTAGCGCATCCCGACGCACAGGGCGAGCGACCACGGTGAACTCGACCAAAGCACCGTGGTGCCGTCGGTTCCCGCGACGTGCTCCCGACCTCGGCCTGCCACCGCTGGGCGTAGGCGTAGGCCGAGATCGAGTTCGCGACTGACGCGCCGGGACGCTTCGATCGGCATTCCGATCGTCCAGTCCCAACGGGGACTCTCATTGCCGTCCGCCGGCGAGAAGTGGTGCCTTTGGCCGCCGGCTGCCAGGGAAAGGCCCAGTGTCCAAACACGACCCATGGCCAGTTTCCAACCGGCGCCGGCGGTGAAGGCATGCTCGATGACGACGAGGTCGCGGCCGGATACTTGAGATGGGCGGAGCTCCGCATGGCCGGAGAGCGATGCACCGTAGGGTCGACCTAGATCGATCTCGACGGCCAGTGCAGGGTCGAAGGCGTGGGTGCGCCAGGCCGTACCCACGAGGATCCCGACGCCGAGGCGGATCCGATCGGGGTCAACCGGAGGGAGCTCGTTCACAGCCGACGCGATCCGAGGGGCAAGGGGCTGCCGTGGGTCGTTTGGTGCAGCAGGGTGGAGGCGGACGGTCGCCGCGGTTGGCATGCGTGCCGGGGGCGGCAGAGGTACGGCGACGGCGGATGGCGTGGCGCCTGTGGCGAGTACGTCGGCGCGTGCTGGGCCGCCCGATGGTCGCGGTTGGTTAAGGTGTCGGCGCGCCCGTTCGACCCAGATCGTCGTGCTGCGGGCGAGGAGCTTGGTGTCCACGTGGGTCGTGGCGAGGGGAAAACTAATGCCATCGGTTCCACAGGGACCCTCGGGGGGCCCGGATGTGACGTGTGTCGCCATGTGGTCCGTTCGGAGGCAGACCATCCCGTCGTGTTCCGCGCCGACGGGTGTCAGCGATGCACCTGCCTCGAGAGCCGCCACGGCGACTTCGAGGCGGATCGGGTCGATGGCCGGCGATGTGTCGGATGATGTGTGTCGAAGCGTGATGCGGGGACTCGTCGGTTCGCGTCGATACGCGGAAGCGGAAGTGGTGGCGGCGGCGAGCAACTCAACGGATCGATGTAGGGTCTCGAGTTGCACCAGGACGGATGCTCCGGTCTCGACGTGGGCGGAGGAAGGGTAGTCTCCGTCCACTTGCAGGTCGAGACCGTTCGCGGCGCACACGATTCGAAGAGTGAGTCCCGCCTGATCTCGGGCGGGCACGACCATGTAACCCTCTTCGAGCAAGCGGAGCACGACCCAGCCCTGAAGCTGTCGCTGGTCGATGAGCGACAGCTCTGCCTGTGGGACCCGTACGACCTCGACAGCCACGGGAGGCGGTGCGGAGAAGAGTGCAACGGTGAGGATCACAATGAGCACGCTCGAGACAACTTAGGCTAGGTCGACGCCGGTGATACGATTCGCCGCCACAGACCCCACGCGCCGCGGCGCCAACTGTTTCCTCCAACACGCGAGATGTCTCGATCTGGTCAGATGGGAAACCTTGGAGCATGCTGTACGTGGTCTGGGCATGCGATCTGCGATACTCACAACCATGCTCGTGGCCTCCGGCGTCTCGGCCTCGAGCTGCATCAACATCGAGAAAATCCCGCATGGCGGCGATGGCGGAGATCCGAGCGATACCGGTCCCGCGGCCACAGGTGACGGGCCGGGTGACGGGCCGGGTGACGGGCCGGGCAATGGGCCGGGTGACGGGCCGGGTGACGGGCCGGGTGACGGGCCCAGTCTGGTCGCGGCTGTCGATCTGCTGGTCGTGGTGGATAATACAGGCTCCATGGCGGCGAGTGTCGCCAAGGTCGCTTCGGCGCTGCCCTTCCTGGTGGAAGGGCTGGCGGGAGCGGACGTGGACACCAGAGTCGCCTTTACGACGACCGACGTAGGCAACCCGGCCTGCGGATCGACGACCCCTGAAAAGGGGCGTTTTTCGCTCAACTCGTGCCGCGAGCGACTCGATTCGTTCCGATTCGATCCGGGTGGCCCGGCAGAGTCGGACCAGCGAGACCTGGGGTGCCGAGATTTTTGCGAAGTGGAGCACTTGATTGCCGAGGCCACGTCGACGCATCTCGATCCCGCCGAGCAGTCGCGATTGTGGTTCGAGGCTCGGGGCGCGGGCACGAACCTCGTGGATGGGGACTATGAGCCGGTCTCCATCGGCGATGCGCTGCGCTGCGCTGCGCGGCGCCCCAAGGCGTCAACGGTTGCGGGTTCGAGTCACCGCTTGAGGCCATGCACCAGGCGCTGCAGAAGTCGGAAGAACCCACCTCAGAGAACTGGGGCTTTCGCCGTCCCGATTCCATGCTCGTGGTGATCTTCGTTTCGGACGAGTTGGATTGCTCCTACGCGCCGGCGCACGGCGATATCTTTACCGCTGCCAATGATACGTTCTGGCTCGATCCGAACGTGGGCCCACGCAGCGGAATCTGCTGGGAGGCCGGCAGCGTGTGCACGGGCGATGGGGCGCCCTACGACGCGTGTGTTCCGGCGAATTACGGGGCGAACGGCGAGATCGACGTTTCCGACGACGCGGCGGTGCTACAGCCCTTGTCTCGCTACGTCGCGGATCTGGATCCGGCACGATCCATGGCTTTCGGTCTCGTGGGCGTGCCTTCGGGGTACGCGGAGGGGAGCGAACCTCTGACCTACTGGGCCCCCGAGGACGACCAGCAGGCGAGCCAGTTTGGCGTCGATTGGAGCTGCGCGGATGCGGAGGGCGGACACGAAGCCTTGCCTCCCCTGCGACTGCGTGAGGTCGTCGAGTCCACTACCGCGGCGCCGAGTCTGTTCTCGATCTGCGATTCGAGCTACGAGACCACGATGGCGACGATACGGGATCGCATCCTCGCACGCCTACCCTGATGTGGACCTGGGCGCGCAGCGATGGCGCGAAGCTTCCGTGCGCAACGTCGACACCGCGCGGTTCGTTGTCACCGCGCGCCCGCTCATCCGCGCCCGGTTCCGCCCACGCCCGTTCAGCCGCGCCCGCCCGAACTTCGCCGCGGCCCCATCGCTGTCCCCCGTTGGGCCCATGCCCACGATTTCGGGTGTCCTTCCCCGCGCACGTGCTCCTTCACGATCCGACGGATGACATCCACGTTTGCCGGTTTGACGGCCACCGCGTCCATCCCAGCTGCGAGGCACTGCTGGTGATCTCGTGCCAGCGTGGACGCCGTCAGGCCCACGATGGGCACCCGGATGGCCCCGGCTTCCTCCGCGGTGGGCTCCCCGGATCTTGGGGTGCCGTCTGCCGCCTTCGCCAGCTTCGCCTCGATGGCCCGAATCATTCGGGTCGCGCCGAGTCCGTTCATCCTCGGCATGTGACAGTCCATGAGGACGAGGTCGTACGACCCAGCCTGAAACATCTGAACCGCGCGCGACCCGTCTTCGGCCAGGTCGACGGTGCAGCCGAGCCGCAGCAGTTGTTTGCGACCGACCAACTGGGCTATCCGGTTGTCCTCCACCAGCAACACACGCGCACCCAGTTCCGGATCCTCGAGCGTTGAGCTGCCGTCCCCTGAGAGCGGCGCCTCGACGCGAGTCGCGGGGATGCGAAACCAAAAAGTGGACCCCCTTCCGAGCTCGCTCTCGAGCTTCAGCTCGCCACCCATCAACTCCACGAGTTGGTGGCAGATGGCCAGCCCGAGGCCGGTGCCACCGAACCTGCGTTCGGTGGACTCGTCGGCTTGGGTGAATGATTCGAAGATTCGCGTCTGGTGTTCGCGGGCGATACCGACTCCGGTGTCGACCACCCGTACCATCAGCTGGAGCTCGAGTGAGGATGTGCACTCCGTCTCGACGCGGACTTCGACCTTACCATCGTTCGTGAACTTGATACTGTTACCCACCAGGTTGAGCAACAGCTGGCGCATCCGGACGGGGTCGATGAGGAGATCTGCCTCGGGTAGCGCGACCGAGGAGGAGAGCTCGATGCCCTTGGCGCTGGCACGAAACGCAAGCAGCGCGACCACGCTGTCGACGATCGCTTCCACATTCGCGGGCACGCGCTTGATCTCCATATTGCCCGCTTCGATCTTGGAAACGTCGAGGATATCGTTGAGGATGGCGAGGAGCGACTCGCCGGCGCGCCCCATGGTCGTCAACATCTCGTGTTGATCCTCATTCAGCGGTGTAGCGAGGAGCAACTCTGTGAGACCCAATACGCCACTCATCGGCGTACGGATTTCGTGGCTCATGTTGGCCAAGAAGAGCGACTTTGTGCGATTCGCCTGATCCGCGGATTTTTTCGCCTCTGCGAGCGCGTCGTTGGCCTTTTTGATGGTGGCGAGGGCCCGCTCCAGCTCTCTCGTTCGTTCGTGTACCAGCTCGTTTAGGTCCCCTAGCTTGAGCTTGGCCTGTCGGCGCAGTTCTGCTTTCCTTGTCAGCGCCAGCGCCACTTGGCAGATCTCGGCCGTGTCGAATGGCTTCTTGATGATCAAAAAGCGGTCGGTCTGCCCGAGCTTCCGGAGCGTTTCCTTCCAGGAATACTCACCGCACGCGCTGCAGATGACGACCTCGAGATCCTCGTCCACTTGCCACAGTCGCTTGACAGTCTCGAGACCGTCCCAGCCCGGCGGCATACGCATGTCGACGAACACCACAGAGTAGGGGTCACCTGCTTCTGTGGCGGCCCGGACGAGCTCATATCCGGTTTGCCCCTGTCTGGCGAAGTCGAGTCGATACTCGGGTGTGGTCGTGGCCTCCACCGCCCCGAAAAGTGCGGATTCGTGCTGTAGCAGGTGGTTGGGCTCAGGCGCGCGGATCAGGGTGATTTCGAAGTCCCGGAGGATCGCCGGATTGTCGTCGATGATCAAAATGCGAGGCGGGTTGTGATCGGAGTCCACGGTCATCACTCCATGCCGTGCGTCGTGATCGAACGTGCGGGCACTTCGTGAGAGAATCGGCCGCGCCTCGATGAACTAGAGGGAGGGCGGGTCGCCAAAGTGGGACGGCGCAGGTTGCGTCGCGCTGACCTGCGGTACCCGGTCGATCGGGTGGGATGTCGATGGCGGGATGGAGGCGAGCTACGCCGTGGTGCCTCATTCCGGCGGCGGACACTCGTAGGCGATGTGCACGTCGAGATCCTGCAGGAACTGGGAGCAGTAGGTTCCGCACAGTTCCAACTCGTCGAACGGGGAGTCGGGGTCGGGGTAGATCCAGCCGTCCGGTGTGCCTGCGGCTGCGGCTGCGGCGCAGTCGTTGAACGTTTGGAGCCAGGGCACTTGGACACCGCCGGGGAGTTCCACCTCTACGAATTGGCTGAACATGGGCTCGGGGTCGAGAGGAATCACGCAGCTGGTGATTTGGCCCAAGATGTCGTCGAGCACAATCTGCAGCGCGCCAGCGTCGGAGGAGTTGTGGAACATTCCGGTGCCGCCCGCCTCGGCAATGCCCTGCAAGCTGTCGCCGGTGGGGGCGTTCACGTCGATGCCGACGACGTAGATCGGGAAGCCCGCTGCGAGCGCGTTTGCGGCGGTTGCCTGGAGTTCAGCATCGGTCTGCTCGCAGTTGGTGCGGCCGTCGATGATGAGAACGATGGCGCCTTCTGCTTCATCGTCGAGGGCGAGGAGGTACGTCAGGGCCTCGGTGAGTCCGGTGTTTGTGGGTGTGTCGCCCCACACCTCGACCATGGGGCCGGGGATCGTATCGAGGAGATTCTGACCGTTGGCGGGCGCCGGCTCCACCTCCACTCCAGGATCGACTTTGCACGCCAGGAGCTTGTCGGGGGATTCGATGGCGTCCGGGGCAGGGAAGAGCTTCGCGCCGAGGTTGAGGGCGTTGTCGTAGTTCTCCACCAAGAACTCAACGACACCGTAGAGCGACTCCCAGCGTCTTTTTTGGACACCGCCATCCAACCAGGTTTCCATGGTCATGGAGCCCGACTTGTCGAGGACGAGGAGCACGTTGGGAGGGATGACCTCCGGTTCGAAGTCGACTTCTCCGCAGTCGGAGCCTTCTTCGTCGGGGTCGACGGCGGGTCCGTCATCATCATCATCATCATCATCATCATCATCATCATCATCATCATCATCATCATCATCATCATCATCATCATCATCGTCGGACTGTGATGCGGATTCGTTGGATGCGCTCTCGCTCACGGGGGCGATGTCGTGGGGGCCGGCGTTTCCGGGGTCCTGGCGTGCGTCGTCTGGTTGGCAACCAGACGAACAAAGTGCAACACAGGCGAGAGTGGTGCTTGGACGGCGGTAGAACATGGCTGTATCCTTACGGGAGATCGAGGCGCGTCTCCGTGCGCTTGGCAATGTAGTTAGACACCGGCTTTCGCCGCGTCCGCGGACGATGAGGGACTTTTGTACACTCCACTGGCGCTGGCTGGCACAGTACCCATCGAACCTGCATAGATCGCTTGTACGGGGGCTGCGTTGCGAGCTGCGTGAGGCCGCCGTCAGTTGCAACTCGGTTCGGCGCGAGAAGGCTCTCAGGCCGTCGAGACAGGGCGGTCGACCACCGCATACGCCGTGGACTTGCTAGCCCCGCCCCAGTGTTCTAAGTGGCGACCGTCGGGTAACCCACTGACTAGGCCGCGACGCGAGGTTGTGGCCTCAGCATTTATGCGGGTCGATCGCGCAGCGTCCGCGCGACCTGTTGTCCTCCGCTTGGGGGCGCGTGGATCCGGAGGGCGGTCGACGCGAAGAATGGGGACAGCGACTCCACCTCGTTGCACTTGATCGTCGACCGGGATCGCGCCACGATGCGCCGGACCGGATGGCTCGAGAATCAACCCGTCATGAAAGAGAACTACAACCAAACTATCTGGGCACCCTGGCCCGTCCACGCTGTGTTCGCTGTGTTCGCTGTGTTCGCTGGTTTGATCGCTACACACGTCGCGTTGGGGGAGAGTACCTGGGTGCGTGCCGCTCTCCCTATCGTGATCGGAGCGATCTGGGCGAGCTTCTCGGCGCTGCGGTTGGACGTGACGCGGCGTGATCTGAGGATCCGGTTCGGCTTGTTTGGGCCGCGGATCCCCATCGAGTCGGTGCGTGACATTGAGGAAGCGCGCTACCGCTGGACGGCGTTTGGCGGATGGGGCATCCGCCACCGGCGGGGCACGCAGCTCTATTGTCTTCCCGGTGATGGCGGCACAGCGGTGAAGATCCGTTGGTGTGACCAGAAGGGCCGAGTCCGCACCACGTTGGTCGGCACATCCCGCGCGCGAGAACTGGCGAGCGAACTCGTCGCGCGGCGTGTCGCAGGACCGGCGTAGCGCCGAGGAATGGCCAACTTCCGCACCCACGCCCTCGTTGGCGTCGTCGCTAACGCCAGTGCCGCCACGTGGTTCGTGGCGGCGGACCTGGCGTCTCTCGTCGAAGGGTTGGCGCTCGCCGGGGTCGGGGCGGTGGCGAGCCTGCTGCCCGACATCGACGCGGAGCACTCGGTACCGGCCCGGTGGGTTCGTACCTTGTCCTCCGGCGTCGTGGCGGCGGCCGTTGGCGCAAGCCTATGGGAAAACCGTGATCCGATCACCGTATGTGCCTTGGCGGCATCGAGCTTCGTCGCTGCGTATGCGACGCTCCGATTCGTCGTGCATCGATGGACGACGCACCGCGGTATCGTCCACA
>JAZGFE010000088.1:0-2215 GCA_036479215.1 Nannocystaceae bacterium
ATCGACGATGCGCAGAAACTGCAAGCCATTCGAACGGGCTCGACAACGGCGAACGTGATGGCTGCACTGCGGTACAGCTGGGGCGGAGACGCGCGTTTCCCACGCCATGGGCGCGCGCTTCAGCTCATCCACAACTCGAGAGTCTGTCAAAAGTGGCGCCTGTCACGCACGACTGTGTCCGGAGCGTGTGTCACGCGGATATGTGCGGGATCATGAGCCCGTAGGGAGCTTACCGCCTAGAAACTGAGCACGAGATCCGTACGAACACCCGAAAAGTCGGGGAGCTCACGGCAGGATCCATTGGCACAAAGCAATCCGCCCACTTGCCGGCCCGCGAACACGCGAACGAACGACGAACTCAGGAAATTATAGCGAACTTCAGCCCCGGGCCACAGATGAGGCTTGCGAGCACATTCGGTCCCGCCGTCAGGACAAGGCTGGTCGTGCAACGAGATCGCGTCGTCCGGCGCCGTAAACTCGCTCGAATACCCGCCGATGAACGACACCGCGAGATGCGGCGACAGCCCGTAACCCAACAGAAGGTTCCCCTTGTGAAAGTGCTTCGGGTGATCCGTCTTGAATACGGTTTCTCGACGCCAATCAAACTTGAAATTCACCGAGTGCTGGAACCTCCCCCAGTGCACATTCTTGAGGACCTGGTTGAGATAGATTTCCGCGTGAGGCAGTTTGCGATCGAATCGCTCGGTACCCGGCGGCTGCGGCTCGAAGTGCCCCTCCCAGCGCCAGCCCCCACTCAGCTTGAAGCTGGTGCCGCGATCAACATCGTCCCAGTCCATGCCGACGAAGGCGTGAAGCAGCCGCATGGCGTCCTGGCCTTCCCACATGTCGTCATCGTTGTTGTACGCGAACACGTAGCCCAACGTATTCGAGTACACGGTAACACCTCTCTTGGGTACGGTGTAGGCGATGCGTAAGAGGGGCCCGCCGCGTTTGCTGCCGCAGGTACTTGCTGGTCCTCACGCTCCAGAGTCGGCGCTTCGGTGTACTGCACCGTCAACGGGGCTGTATCACGCGAGAGTACGTAGTTGTCGTAGTACTTGCCCTCAACGAGGAGATTTAGGTTGCCCAGGGAGATGTTGTTGGAGACATAAGCCCCCAGTCCATCGTCAACCAAGACGGGATGGTTTTCCTTGTGGTGGTAGTTCCGCATGATCGCGGTAGCGCCACCAAAGAAGTCCCACTTCTTGAAAATTCGAGCTCGGCTAATATCGCCGCCTACAAAATGCAGAGCCTCGTGCTGCTCCGTTGCCTCATCGAGCAGCCCGAACCACATGTTGCCGTAGTGCGCCGCAGCCTTGACCTTCCCTGGCAGCTTGGCCTCGGCTCTCACCGCACCAATAATGTCGGAGCACATCGTCCACATTCGATTCCCATACTCGTTCTCCGTCAGCGAGTCCATGCCATCGCACAGCGCGTGCGGGTAGCCAGGATCGGCGAAGAGCTGCCGGGTCGCCGAATCACTTTGCTGCCGATTCCCCACGCCAAACAGCCCGATCAACTTGAGCGGTTTCGTCTTAATGTCGAGCCGAGCGCCTTTGACCGTGGAGTCGACGCCAATGTTGCTCTTCTTGCGTACCGAGAGAGCAAGGCCCCGACCAAAATTGACGTTAAAGTCGCCGACGAACAGGTTGAATCGCTTGTGCTCGAGTCGGAGGATGAATCGCTCGATACGGGCGTCGTTACCGTGCTGGCAACTCGCCTCCTCTTGAGGTGATACCTCGCCATCCTCATTGTAGTCACATACGGAGCTGGTACCCTGCGGAAGCATCTGACCATCGAGGCGGGTTGAGACCGAAAGGAACTGGAATCCCCTTCCTTTCAGTCGCGTGTTCACCCCAAAGTTCAGGTAGCCGACAACGGCGTAGAACCCATCGTCGTTGGACTGCGCGTTGTAGTTGTTTCCGAAGTACTCGAGCCAAGTCGTGTTGTTAACCCATGGTTGGGCCTTACCCATCGCCGGAAGCTTGGCCGATGGGAGCTTGCGAGGAGGCCGGGCCTCGACTTCCGTCGTCACATCGGCGGCGCTCTCGGTTTCAGAAGCAGCGACACCAGGGTCTTCCTCTGACTCTAGCCTGAAGTTCCAGACGACGATTTCAAGTAAACTGCCGCAGAGGGCCCGCTATGGCGCGGTCACGGCCCGATTCCGGGATCGGAGGCCCGTGCGATGTAGGCATGTCGCTTGTTAACGATTGCT
>JAZGFE010000089.1:0-2798 GCA_036479215.1 Nannocystaceae bacterium
CTCGGAAAACCCGTACGAGCGATGACGACCCAGCTGCACCCGCTGCAGCAGGGGGACGCGGTCGCCGCGGGAGTTTGTCCACAGTGCAACGGGTCGGGGATGGTCGAGTTCTGCGAGATCAAGCCGGGAGAGCTCAACGACGCGACCGAGGTGTCACGGGCCCACTGGGTCCGCGCCCTGGAGGGCGGCTACTTCGAGGTCGACGGGTACCGCTCCGCCCGCCGTTGCCAGTGCGCCACGAAGAGCGCGGCGAAGAAGAAGGCCCACAAGCAGGCAGAGCACCTCCGATCGACGCAGACGTGGGCGAGTTGGGAGGCTCGGCGGACGTCGATTTTCATCCACGACAAGGCCAACGTGCAGCGCGAGGTGATCTACACACGCCTCGCCACCTGGGACAACAGCCGCTCGCTCTACCTGTTCGGCAACATGGGCATCGGCAAGACCCACATCCTCAACGCGATGGCCCACAAAGCCATCGGCGACGGGGTGGCCGCGCTGTACGTGAACCTGCACGACCTGCTCAGCCGCCAGCGTGCGACCTTCGGCGGCCACACGATGGCGAAGTCGCCGGTGGACAACGCCGCGGAAGCGCCGGTCCTGCTCATAGACGACCTGGGCGTGGACAAGCTGACGTCGTGGGTGGCCGAGACGGTCTACGACCTGTGCGACCGACGCCTCCGCGCGGAGTTGCCGACGGTGTACGCCTCGAACCTGTCGCCGTCGAGGCTGCAGCGCTACCTGACCATGTCGTTCGACACGGAGAAGGCGGAGGCCACGCACATCGCGCAGAACGGGCAACGGGTCTTCAGCCGCATCGTGGCGAGCTGCGACGTCTTCGAGTTCCGAAGGAGGAAGTGATGGGAGAAGAGCAGAGGAAACTTCGCCGCCGGTGGGCGGAGGAACGTGGCAGGGGCAACTCGATCCGAGAGGAGGCGCTCGACGACCTGTGGCCGCTGGTCGAGAAGGCGCGCGAGGAGGCGCGCGAGGAGGCCGAGGCTGAGCGCAACGCCCTGAAGGCGTGGTTGGCCGGAGTGAACGCCGACCGCGAGACGGAGCGCAAGTGGTTGTATGAGCAACGAGTCGCCACCGAGAAGTGGCATTCAGAGGCGAAGATAGCTCAGCGGCGGGTGGCGGAGCTGGAGGCAGCGCTTGCCGGCTCGCGCGAGGCTGTGTCGCTCTTGAAGCGCTGGGGCAAGGAGCCGCCGCACCCTGGCGATCGTCCCAAGGACGACGTCCCCGAGGAGTCGATCGAGGACCTGTGGATGCGGGTCAAGGCGAAGCTCAGCGAGAACCCGAAGGTCTGGAATAAGCACGGCAAGTTCTGGGCGGCGATGGCGGCAAGGAGCGACCCGGAGACGTACACCACCGGCCCCACGATCCGCGCCGCGCTACTCGGACTGCTCGCGAAGCTGGAGGGAAACGACGGTGGCTGACGACGCGAAGACCGAGGCTTTCCGCGAATGGCTCGAACAAGAGTCCACTCCGACGGTCCCAAAGGCGTTTCTCGCAGCATGGGAACTCCGTGGCGCCCACGAGCGGAAGAAGCACGCGCGGCTGGTGACTGCGGTGAGGCCGTTCGTTCGCCGCGCCAACCCGGCCATGGCAGTCAAGGGAGCGCTGTTCGTTCCGGCCCTACCGTGGCAGGAACAGCGGCTCGCGGATGCCTACGAGGATGCAGTCGCGGGGATCGGGCAATCCGAGCCCGAGGACGCCTGCGACAAACGAGGGACGATGCAGGACGAATCCCTCGCGGCTGCGGTTGCGAAGATCGGAGGGGACGATGAAAACGGCTGACTACCACGCAGCATGTGCAGAGCTGGGGAAGTCTATGAAGCGGGTGGACGAACTGGTGGAAGGATACCGCGTGAGAATCGAAGTTCGAGAATTCGCAGAGTTGATGGAGTCTGCCCTCGCTGCGAACGACGCCAAGAAGGGTGACTCTTGGAAGGCGATGTCATCCGATCATCTCCTCGAACGCTTGGAGGGAGAGGTCGTGGAACTGCTGAATGCGCAGGATTCCGATGACCGCAGAAGCGCCGCGTTTGAGGCAATCGATGTCGCCAACTTCGCCATGATGTTTTATCACGCATGCCATCGGGAGCTGGGGCATGAGATTTGCTCCTCGGCTGCGGTCGCTGAGATCGGAGGGGACGATGGGACCGGCTGATTTACTCGCCGTTCTGAGCCTCGCGTCCAAGTATCACCGTGGCGGGTTGCCATTGGCACGGTACAAGGAACTGCTCGACGCAGCGCTGGCCGAGGTCCGCCGCGAGGCGTTCGAGGAGGCCGCGCGGGAAAGCAAAGAGATCCTCGCAGCACTTGAGCAGGGGTACGGCAGCGCACAAGACGTGATGGATGCGATCCGCGCCCTCGCCGACCAGCCGCCGCCCGACACCGGGTGGAGGGACCGGCCCCCGACACCCGCGGAGGTGGAGGCGCACTCTGAGGGAGTCTGGGTGTGGCTAGACGAAAGCGGCAGCCCATGGTGGACGTCGCTGATGGTCAGCAGCGGAGTTGTCTACGACGACGCCCACACTCCAATTCCAGTCGCCGAATACCATCCCGAGGCACAACGCTGGCGTCCCGTCACCCGCGATCTGTTCCCAGCCCCGTGGCCCGAACCCGAGCGGGACGTCGAGTGCCTGTGCGGGAACAACGTCGGCGCCATCTACCCCCTGCACTCTTCGGGGGCTGACTGATGGCCAAGGTGCAGAGCAGAAGGACGGTGTGCCTCAACCGCGCCGTCTTCGAGGACCTCAAGCGCTACTGCGGTGCCATCGACGTCACTGTTTCACAGT
>JAZGFE010000090.1:0-6122 GCA_036479215.1 Nannocystaceae bacterium
GTGTGTTTGTTTCAGGTCCGAGACAGATGCGTGGCACACGCTCAGGTGATCCGAGAACCGTTGACTTCGCAAGTCCGCACGCTAAGTCACCGAAACCATTGACCTTTCGGTGCGATGGCCCTGCCCCCTTTCCACGTTCACTTTGCCTGGGTAGCTGTCTTTGTAGTAGTCAAAATAGGCCTTCGAGGTGTGTTTGTTGAAGACATCTGTTGCGAAAAAATGAGCGAATCCCTCGTTTAGGGCGAAGGAATTCGGAATTTTCATTTGCAACGCGTGGCTGCGGGATGCTCCCTCACCGTGGAAACTGCAGGCATCGTTCTCATCGGGGTCCACGCCCATACCCCACGGGACAATCTTGCCATAAAATTTCGTATACATGAGATGGCCGATTTCATGGCTAATGAGGAATTTTCGTCGCGTACGATTGTCGATTGACGGCACCCACAGCTTGTTTCCTAGGGGCGAGGCACACGCATATTCGCGGTCTCGTTCATTGTTGCAGTTGTCGTTGTCCATCCATACCGTAAATTCACCATCCGGTGGGAATCCCGTGGCCTCCTTGAACCAACGATAAACGGCGAAGTCACCCACCGCCATCAGGCGCGAGAGTGCATCGGAGGCACTCTTGACGGTCGCGGTCGTACCCGAGGACAGTGATTGGGTTTGAATGATCCATGGACTGTTCTCGGAGATTGTTGGACTTTTCGCCTTCACAAACACGTAGTTACCCGAGGAAAGCCGATGGACACGGGCTTGTGGATACATCATGATCGTGAACGCCTCGTAGCCTCCCGTTGCCGAGGTTGTGACGTTGCGACAGCCGCTACTGCGAGATGCGTACCCGTCGTACACAAGTTGGCTTTGGGAGCTCGTCTTGCGGTAGATCTTTATCTTCGCGCCCCGAGCCCTCCAATTATTGCCAGTCGTGTAATAGTCCTCCCCGATTTGGCCGTCCACCGTGCTGTTGGTATATTTGAAGCAAAATGTATAGCTATTGGCAACGGCAACACCGGGCGCCAAGGCAAAGAAAAAGACGACCAGAACGGACAGAACGTATCGTGCGAGACCCATTAGCTCTCACCTCCTTCACTGTCTTCGCTGTCTTCGCTGTCTTCGCCCTCTTCTCCGCCTTCACCCTCATCATCATCATGCTCACCGGCGGCACGGGCGCTGGGTGGCTTTCCATCGGCCCCCTTCGTCACGCGAACGCCGTGGGCCACGCTGATCGGAGAGTTTTCGGTTGGAGGAAGTCCTGCCATCACACTGCCCGCGAAATCGCCTCCTGCATGTAGGTCCCGCGCAGCTGCATCGCCGTAAAACAGCCAGTCGCCGCCATCGGGATGGAACCTCAGTTCCGAAGAAACCGCACGCCTGGGCCCTCGCGCTCTGGACAGGAGGGTAACCGACACGGTTGCCGAACCGGCCACAAGCATCCCTTCTGCACGGGCACCATGCTCCCGCGGATCGAATCGGATTTCCCTTTTCGCAGCTGGGTCCAAGTCGAAAACAGGCCCCTTGCGCGTAGTTGAGTTTTCGCCTGTGTCGGTCTGGTAGTCTACGCGCAAGCGCTGCCGCTCGTCCGAGGTGTTCACCACGAGCAGGATCGCGTAGGCTCCTTTTATGCCGTGGCCGGCCTCGGCAGACGCGTCCGGCAGCCAAGTCACCTCAACGGGGCTCTGAATAATGTCGACGTTGCAGCCCATGACGGGAGCGCGTTCTTTGTGGTCCCGAACCGCCTCGGGCGACGTTCGGTGGGGTTCGGCGGCCTCTGCGGTGTCAGGTTCCCTGAGCGTATCGCTCGACCCTGCATCGCAGCCCAGCCCAGCCCAGCCCAGTAGGCAACACTGACGCGTGCGCGCGTCGGTGTTGCCGTGCTCATGTTGCTTGTATTCATGACAATCACTTCCTTGTGGTCGCGGCCCCATGGTCACGCCCCCCAATATTACATTGGGATGCAGGCCGACGACGGCATCGTACGGCAGGCGTCCGCGTGAGTCAAACCACCACTACGTTTGTGGTCCCGAGGGGACCCTTCCCGGTCGCCCTCATCTCCTTCTTCGCGCCTCGGTGCCGTTCTTGTGCCCAGTTTCTTGTGCCCAGTTTCTTGTGCCTAGTTTCTTGTCCCCGTCTTCGCTCACGGGTCGTGTGGGACACAGGGGGCCCCGAAAGTCGCGCAAGATGTCCGGATGTGTCCCAGGCTACGAGGCAAGTTCGTCGCACACGCCCACGATCGCCGAGCGTGTGCTGTTGTTGCGTTTCGGACCCGTCGTCACAGTTGCCGGCCACCTCTCTTCGTTCGCTGCTTCCGCTCGCTTCGATGGTGTCGCTTCCCGTACGGCCTTTGGTCGCATCCGTACGCCGGCGCCATCCAACTCGAGCACACAAGCAGGCTCGTCGAATCCTCCACCACTGTCGATCGACGTGGCCTGTCGAACCCGTTGAAATCTGCACCGACGCTCCGCGTCCTCTCCTCAACGTGTCGCTTCGGTACCGGTGCGCCCGTTTGCTCGCTCATCGTTGCGGCCGTATCCTCGAAGGACGTCCTTGCAGGCCCCATCCATCCATCCATGCCGCTAGACCGTTGAACTTACATCACAATTTGTGGCCCCGGCGGTTCCGCACCATCGACCAGGCGGGCCAGGGCTTTGCGATCCAACACACGCACTTCGTGGCGCGTGATCGCTATGATGCCTGCTTTTTGTAACTTCGACTGGGTGCGGGTGAGCTCCTCGCGTGTCGTTCCTAGCAGGCTCGCCACGGTGTTGACATTCAAGTCACGCGGGATCCGTACCTCAACGGAGGCGTCGTGCCGTCGAGACAAGTAGACCAAAAACGCGGCCACCCGCTGCTCGACCGAGCGTAACGAAAGGTCGTAGATCAAATCGAGCATGCGATTACTGCGAAGGCTAAGCGTCGCGTTCACGGCATTTCCCAGCGCCCCGCATCCATGACATAGCCGGCGCACATCGGCCGCTGGAAAGCTCCAGGCCGCGGATGCCTCGCGTGCAAAAGCGGAGACGCGACACGGATCCCCCCCCTTGGGCTGGAAGCCCTCGGTGATCAACTTGCCCGCGTCTACCAGGTATACGATCTGCTCGCGCCCCTCCACCGAAAGCATACTCACCTTGTACTCTCCACAGTGCACCAGGAAAAGGCCAGGTTCGGGGTCGCCACGGCGAAACAACGCCTCATCTCTGGCGGTATGCACGATCCGCGCGGCCTGACACAGCGCCTCGAGGGTTTGCTCGGGTAACGCCTCCCAATCTCGGAGGCGCCTCAGTCGCTCGATCGACAGCCGCACACGTCAATCGATCCCGCGGCTGCGCTGCACCTTCGTGTTCACGCCTTTGTCGGTGATCTTGAAAACCTCCAGCTCCACGGTGCGTACCTTTCCGTTCCTCTTGCGCAAGAGATACACGTCGTTCATCTCGGCCAGGGAGGCCATCTTGCCGGGCGCGAGCTTCTTTCGTTTCCGTTTGCAACCGCGGTAGGGGACCGGATCTCTTGCCCCTTCCCGGGCCGGAAGAATGGAGAGCCGAAAGCGCCCGCTTTCCGTCTGCACCCAACCAAAGGCGCAGGATTTGTCGTCGCAAGCCGGGTCGAAGGTGACCCACAGCAACTGGGCGCCGTTTCGCTCACCCCGATCGATGACCTGCCCCGCCGTCGACTTCGGGATCACGTGTTTCACCTCGTCGCGCCGCTCCGATTCCTCGATACGGCGCGTGACCTCGTACGATCCATCGCGCGCAGTCTTCTCGTACATCACGATGAGCTTCTTGCTCGGGTACACCCGAAGCCTCTTGACGCCGAGTCTGTCGACGCGTGCCAGCTCGTCGGAGGTCAGCGCGAGCCGCTTCGCGCAGCCCAAAGCACTCACCGACAAGACGACGAGCAAGCCGACGAGCGCGGCGACGGGGAAATCCCGAGTGCTTGATAGGGACATGAGGGGTTTCGTCGCCAAGGCTATGATATGAGGCAAGGATCGCGGCAGCACAGTGACCCAGCGCGCCCCGGAAAGTCAACGGGAGCCCACCTCCGGTAGCCCGTCCGTACCCTATCGTGAACAACGAGCGTGCGCTGCTTTCGCGCCCCAATGGCATCGGACAGCGCGTAGATCCGTCCGCGCGGACGATGTACCCTGTCCGCCGGCGGCCCCTTGAGCCCGACAGTTTGACCCGACAGTTTGGCCCGACAGTACGACGATGATCCGACTCTCGATCCGGCAAGACCAGGGCGAACCCCGTACGATATCAGTAGACGCCGATACCGCGAGCATCGGGCGGCACGACGATAATGAGGTCCGCCTCGCGACCAAAGGCGTCTCGGGCAGCCACTGCCGCATCCGCCGGACACGGCATGGGTACGTCATCGCCGACCTCAACTCGACCAACGGGACCTATGTCAACCGCAAACGCATCGGCGTGGTGGCCCAGGCCGTCGGGCCCCACGATGAGATCGTCGTTGCGAACTACACAGTGCACATCGTCGTCGAAGCAGAAGCGGCGCGTCCTGGAGCGGTCGGCCCCGCCCCTCCCGGCCCTGCACAACACCCTGCACACGCGGCACAACACGCGGCACAAACCAGTCCGCGCAACGTCGGCGCTGCCCGATCGCCCGTTCCGTCTGGATCGGCTCCCCACATCGCACCCGGCCCCGCCCGCCGTCTTGCCCCTGTAGCGGCGACACCTCCTGGCGAAGCGGTTCCCGCGGGCCCTCGCGTACCACACCACGCGGCGCCAAGCGGTCCGCTCGCCCAAGCGGCGTCACCTGTGGACCCGGAATGGGCACAGGCCTGGGCCCGCTTCGACCAACTCGCCTACGACTGGGACGTCAGCGACGGCGATCCCGCCCGTTTGCTGCGCGGAGGCGAGCTCAAAGACGCCCGCGGCTGGCTGGCCAGGAGCGCGAGCCGGGAGCCCGGGCCCACGACGGTGCAGCGCAATTTTATCCACCACAGTATCCAGCACGCCAGACGCCGGGTGCTGGCGGGCGCACTCGGAGCGTTTGCCGTGTTCGCGGCACTGTTCGGCGGCATCGTCACGGCAAGAGCCCTCGCGCCACGCAACGCAGACGCCGAGGCTTCGGACGACGAAATCGCCAAGGCGGAACGCAAGGCACTGCGCGCTAACTCCAACCGGCTCGCTGCACAAGCGGGATCGGTCGAACGCGATCAGCCGCAAACCGCAGCGCTGCTGGCCATGGAAGGGCTCAAACTCGCAAAAATGGCCGGGGAACCGAGAGGGAGCAAGGCCGAAGTGGCGTTGCGCCACGCGCTCGGCAAGATCCGAGGTCGGCCGTTGGTCGGCCATCAGGACGAAGTACAAGCTGCGGTGACCAGCACCGACGGGAGGTGGCTCGCTACGGCTGGCAACGACAAGTCGGTGCGGCTGTGGGATCTACAACGCGCAGGCACGCCCAACGCTCGCGTGCTCGCCGGGCATGGCGACTGGGTCCACGCGCTCGCTATCAGCTCCGACAGCCGCTGGCTAGCGAGCGCAAGCCAAGACCTCACGGCCCGCCTGTGGGACCTGTCGGCCCCTGATCCCAACGCCACCGCCCGGCTGCTTCAGGGACACAAAGCATCGGTGTGTTGCGTGGCCTTCAGCGCCGATTCCCGGTGGGTGATCACGGGCAGCGCAGACGGTCGCGCCCGTGTGTGGAACGCTTCCGCAACCGAGCGAGTCGTCCCTGCGATTCTCTCGGGCCACGACGGACGCATCACCGCGGTCGCCCTCGCGCCCGACGCAAGCGCAGCGTTCACGACGGGCATCGACGGATCATTGCGGGTTTGGCCGCTGGTCGCGGGCAAACGCGCCGGTCGGGCGAGCACACTCACAGGCCACGAGAACGCGGTGCTCAGCATGGCGGTCACTCCCGACGGAAAAACGATCGTCACCGGGAGCACCGACGGCACCGCCCGCCTGTGGCGCTCCCGCGGCGGCCGCTTCTCTGGGGATGCCACGGTGCTCGCGGGACACGGAGGTGCGGTCACGGTGATCACGATCGATCAGCAGGGACATTGGGCCGTAACGGCCAGCGACGATGACACACTCAGGGTGTGGGACCTCTCCGCACGCGAACCGGAAAGCTCGGCGGTGGTCCTCCCCGGTCATTCCGGCGAC
>JAZGFE010000091.1:0-24549 GCA_036479215.1 Nannocystaceae bacterium
ATGTCTGCTCGTTGGCCGGGCCCTCTGGAGGACCGATTTCCAGTCGCATGCTGAGGCTACAAAATTTGGCACCATCACCATCACCATCACCATCACCATCACCATCACCATCACCATCACCATCACCAGATACGCCACCGGTCGTGCTATCGCCGTCTACAATCTCCGAGGCTACGAACGGATCGAGGCGGCACGCAGCGCTAGCGAGGAGTGAGACACGGAGAACGTTTGTGATGGATCGTCGCCTCATTGCTCATTCCTGTTGCGGGGGGGGCGCCAGCTGCGGCTGCTACGAACGTCGCGCGCTACCTCGTCCCCCTTGCCGGACGAGCATAGTATCCCATGCGTCCCGTTCTATGCCGCGGAACCGAGCGTATGGTCCCATCCCACATGCTCACCGCGGGACGGAGATCGAGCCGCGTGACTGGCCGCCACGGGTTCAAGTCATCCTTGGGCGGCCGAGCTGTCGCGTTTTGTTCGGTGACACCTACGGCTCCCACACCCCGCCTCCAACGAGCGACGACCACAGACCGTCGCCCATAGAGCCGAGGCCGTCGAGATGTGCGACGGTCACGCAGCGGCGTCGTGGCCCCCTGACGCCGCTCAGGAAGAACGACACCGACATGGCGTCACGGGCAACCGGCCCCCCCGGTATCGCCTTGACGCCAGTTCATTCCGCGATCCGCCGCGCCAGCGTTTCTCCCGGCAGCCTGCGATCATGAAGTGAATGCCTGGTCTCCACTCCCGTCGCTCTCGTGCCTGCGCTTCTCAGTTATCTGTGCCCATGGAGAACTCCCGCCGCTAGCGTGTTGTCCAAGTAGCTCAAGATGAATCAGCAAGACACACCAGGTGGGCATCGCCAACAAAGGAAGACCCGCGGACTGGAGCTGGGAGTCACTGAAGCAGATTCCCTTAGGCGGGACTGACCGAATTCACGCCCCAAGCGGACACCAGGGTGCGACCAACGTCAATACCGTATGTGCGCACCGTCGACGGTGCAGGGTGCAGGGTGCTAGGTGCCTAGATCTGAACACGTCTGGGTGCGGGTCCCTGTGCTAGAAGACGCTATGGCTCTTTTGAGACTTGGCACACCCGGTGACCGAATCAGCACCGCACCCCTCCTACTGCACCTCGCCCTCGGTGTCGTCGCGTGCGGCGCCACCTCAACTTCGTCCGCCGACACCGCCCAGGGCACGAACGGTGGCGGTGGCGGTGGCGGTATGGACAGTGCGGGCAACGACAATGGCGACAACGACAACGACAACGACAACGACAACGACGACAACGACAACAACGACAACAACGACAGCAACGACAGCAACGACGGTAGCGACAACGACAGCGACAGCGACAACGAGGGGCCAAAGTTCGATATCGGCGCCCCCGACGAAACGGATGATAGCGACCACGACGACGATGAGGACTGCACGGAGGCGGATCTCCCCGTACCCAACGCAGCGATCACGGGTACCGTATTCGCGCCCAATATGGAAATCCCGATCAGCGGCGCCCTAGTGTATCTCACCGACAAGCCGGTTGAACCCGTACCGGACGGGGTCTATTGCGCGGAATGTATCGAGCTAGATTGCATCCACTATGTGCTGACCAACGATGACGGCACCTTCGACCTCCCAGCTGTAGCAGGAGACGGCCAGAAGTTGGTGGTCCAGAAAGGGCAGTTTCTACACGTCGTCGACATGGACGTCGACGAGGGCACCCAGGCCGTGCTCCCGAGCGAGAGCAATCTGCCGGGCCAATGGGATCCGGACGCTGGAGAGTGGATCCCTCGAATCGCGGTGTACGAGACCTCCCCAGATGAAGTCTTCAACGTACTCGCCAAGTTCGGCCTAGGAGAGGTCGACGCCACAGGAGCATTGGTTCGGGGTACCGAGCAGTTCACGCTGCTGTCGGCATTCACCGATGCAGGCGCGACGATCGACGATCTGGACACGATGAGCCTGTACCACATCATCTTCGTGCCGTGCGCGGCGACCGTGTTCTGGGCTGGCGCGCCTGCAGTTCCGGCAGCGCGTATCCAAAACATCCGCGATTACGTCGCCGCAGGAGGCAAATGGTACGCCACAGACCACACCAACGAGTACATCGCGGAGCCGTTTCCGACGTACCAGGATTTTCACAACCCGCTCATGCCCGACCTGCAGCCTCCTTTCGACGTGGAGGGTGAGGTTGTCGATGCAGACATGCTCGCGTGGCTAGAGGCGCTGCCCGACACCCTCAAAGACGTCGGTGGTGGGAATCCCACACTCGCGGCGCTCCCCTCCGTAACCCTGCAGCAGAACTTCTCGGGCATTGATGCCGTGCACGAGATCCTCGTCGAGGACGATGAGGGCGAAGATGTGAATGTGGGGCACTACACTTGGGTTGAGGGCCCGTGTACCAGCTGCACACCAGCCGACATCATCCGCCCCATGGCCATCAGCGGTCAGTACGGATGCGGCCGCATGATGTACAGCACCTTCGAAAACTCGAGCGTCGCGCACGCCGGACTCAACCCGCAAGAGCTCGTCCTCCTCTACATGATTCTCGAGATCGGCGTGTGTCACAAGGCACCGCCGCCACCACCACCACCCGAATCGCCGTCGGGTCCCGCGCGCACGTGGGCCGGCAGGTGATGCATCGCCCGTCCGATCCGCGCCCATTGCGCGGCGTCCTCCTACTTTCTTGCTCGCGTGGGACCACGGGTCGACGCGTCAACCCGCGTACCTGTTCTTCCCTCTACTGTTTTTTTTGCATCCTGCGTCCCACGGACACGCCCCTAGCCTGAGTACCGTGGCTCGACCTCCCCTGGAACAAACAACGCTCTTACCCCCGGGCAGGTTGGAGCAGCGCACCCGAGAGATCATGCGCGTCAAGCTCGCTCTCGTGCTGTTCACCACGGCCTGCGGAGCGGGCGTTCGGGGCGAGGACGCTGCCGCAGGCCCAGAGGATCCTGCCGCAGGTGGCATCGGGGACGACGACGACGCCGACGGTTCCGAAGAGAGCGAATGTCCCGAGGGTGGCTGCCTCGACATCGGCAGCAGTTCCTGGGTCGACTGCGGCGATGACGACAACTACGCGTTCAATGTGGCCTGGATCGCCAATTCACAGCAAGGCACCGTATCCAAAATCGACACAAAGAACGCCGTCGAGCTGGCCAGATATCGTACCGGCCCCGGCTTCGAAAGCCACAGCCCCTCGCGCACCAGCGTCAACTTGCGCGGTGACGTCGCCGTGGCGAACCGATCCGGCAGTGTGACCAAGATCTCGGAAAAGCTCACTCGGTGCGTCGACAACAACGGCGACGGTATGATCCAGACCTCATCTGGTCCGCTGGACGTATTGCCCTGGGGTGAGGACGAGTGCGTGCTGTGGCATCACGACATCGACTTTAGCCCGAGCCCACCCGAACATCCGGGGGGACCGCGCGCCGTCGCATGGGACTTCTCGGGATTAAATAGCAGCGACCCCGACGCGAGCGACCCTTGCGCGGCCGATCTCTGGGTCGGGTGGCGCGATCAGCCCAGCACCACCACCATCCTCCGCCGTATCAAAGGACACAGCGGGGAGACCGACGTTGATTTGCGAATCGAAGACCTAGTTGGGAACTGGACACACGGGGCCTACGGCGGGGCGGTCGACCCGGACGGAAGTTTCTGGGCTCTGGGCACTCTGGGCACTCTGGTGCGGGTCGACGGCGACTCCCTCGATATCGACCGGTGGAACGCGCCCACAAATATCCAGGTCTACGGGCTCGCTATTGATGCCGACGGAACGCCATGGATGGCGTCGTGGCTGGGGCACGTCTGGAAGTTTGACCTAGATGAAGAGGTGTTCGTGGATATGGGGGCTGTCCTCGCTGGCGTGTCGCCCGAGCGCTTGCGTGGCGTCGCTATCGACGAGCGCGGCCGCCTGTGGATCGCCGGCGATGACCCGTGCTACCTGGTGCTCTTCGACATCCCGAGCGAGTCGTTCGTCAAGCAGAACATCACCTTGCCAGGATGCGTCGAGCCCGTCGGCGTGAGCCTCGACAGTGACGGCGATGTATGGGTCGTCGATCGCTGGGCCAACACGGCATACGAAGTGCACCCGGAGACCTATGCGGTTCGGGCCGTAGCCGGACTGGTGGATCCCTATACATACTCGGACATGACGGGCGCGGGGCTGAGCCTCGTCGTCCCGCCGATCGAATAAGGGTCTCAGCCCCGCAACGCGGAGCGATCAAGCCGAACCAAAACGGGCGACCCGGACATTCCGTTCCTCTCGCGGGGAACAACGGGCCCCGACGCTCGACCTCGTGCGCTCCAGCCCGAAACCACGCCCGCGCGCTGCGTCCGGCGAACGGCCTCGGAATGCAGCTTGTCGGAATAGAGCATGTAGGCCACGCCAAACTGGACTCGTTTTTTGGAAACGCGCTGAGGATGCACGACTCGATTTACACCCGCGACGTACCTTGAGGTGAACACCCCCTTGCACGCCAATCGAAACGAGGGGCCCCCACGAGGTAGGCTCTGGACTGGAGATGCCGTCCCCCGATCCCAGTCGCAATCTTGGTGCCAACGTTCGGCGGAGGCGCCTCGCCTTGGGGAAGAGCATCGAGTCCCTTGCGCGAGACAGCTCTGTAAGCAGCACCATGGTGTCAGAGGTCGAGCGCGCCGCCAAGAACCCGACCGTGCGCTTCGCCCACCTCGAGCACGCGATTGTACTCAGTGGCCGGCTTGCCATCACTCTGGGCGAACAAAGGTATTCGCTGTCTCCAGGAGATAGTATGCAGTATCTGCCACCCGCCGCTGTGGAATACCGGAACGACAGCGATTCGCCGCTCGAGCTACTGCTGCTTCGCGACCGTTCGCAGGCGAACGCCTGGTCCCGCGCGTGCGAGAAGACCATGCGCGAGACATCGGCTACGGGCCCTCGCATAGGTTGATCCGTCGCCTCACCCCAGCTCAAGGGCGACCACGCCGGTCCCCCTCGGATCGGGTCGGATCGCGCAGACTCAGCCTCTCCGATTCAGCCTCTCGTCGGGTGCGTCCCTGTTGGCAGACCTCGTCGGGTGCGTGCCTATTCGCAGACCTCGTCCATCTCGCGGTCCTCGTCTGCACAGGGGTAGTCTTCGTCATCCGCATCCCAAAGGGCGTGTAACTCCTTGCAGGTGTCGAGACCCGATTCACAAATGAGAAACGCCCGGCGCGCGTCACGACACTCCTCGCTCTGATCTGCAGCCCATTCGTTGTCGTCGACGCAATGCTCCTGGCATTCGCTGGCATCGTCGTCGCAATCGTCGATGAACTGACACAACTGCTCGCACAATGCGTTGCCGGCGGCGTCCTCCGTATCTCCCGTCGCGCCATCTTCCTCTGTTCCGGACTCTGGAGGTGTGGCGTCTCCGTCTTCAGGCGTCGCTGCAGAGCCCGCTTCGTCCTCTTCTCCGTCGCCGCCCGTTTCGGTGACAGACGCATCCGCGTCGCTATCGTCGCTATCGTCGCTATCGTCGCTATCGTCACTAGTCGAACCGCAGTCCGATCCGGATTCGGTGCTCAGACAAGAGGCACTGAAAGCGACCCAGGCCATAGCGGCCAGACGAGCAAAGTACGATGGGTAGAGATTGTGTTTCATCTTGGATCCTCTGCTTGCTGCGGGAAGTACACTGATGACATGAGGGCACGGTGGAAGGCACCTCGGCCGCCTAGAAACTTACACCGGCGCCGAGCAAGAACTCGTACCTTGCACCTGCCCCGCCGCCGAAGAGCATGTCTATGTTGGTCGGCTGTACCCACAAGATCCATCTGTCCTGCAGGATCAACTTGGCGGCAATCCCCATCTGCATATCGACCTGGTACCAGGTATCCGATCCGCTCCAATGCTCCGCCCTAAATCCAAGCGACGCACTCGGCGAGATGTAGACCGGAATCGGTGCGTCGATCGGAATGTCCCAGACGAATTTCGGCGCGATCGTGAATCCGAACATGCCCCGGTTGCCGAATCCCTCTTGCATCAGGAAGCCCATCGCCGGCCCCGAAGCGTCGCCGGACAGGTGCCAGACAAACTCCTGTGAGAATTTGAACGCAGTGGGCACGTTGGCGATAGACAGCGAGGGCCCCATGCCGAACTGGAAAGCCATCGGATGCGAGCCATGACGCAGCGCTCGGCGTCCCCGCGGAGCCGACTGTGCGGCGCTGGTCCAGCCACACACGAACAGTAAACACGCGGCCGCGGCCACGGCCCAGCGGCGAATGGAGGTCCTCGTCGGGTTGCCAGACATGCCGACGCAGTGCGGCAATGTGGGAGCTTCGGATGAAGAATCTTCCGCACCGGCAACGCGGCCGTCCGGGCCCGGGCCAAGCCAAGGCCCTGCGTGTAAGATGAGATAACAAAACTCCATCATGTCCCGCGCGATCCGGACCGCCGGCCATCGCCCGAGGGACGGTGGTACATCGGCCCAGGCCCAGCAGGGCCTGGCCCAGGCAAGCTGCCGGAGCGCCGAGACGAACGGCGCGCTCGCGGCGCACAAAGCGTGCCTTGCCAGAGCCACCATCGGTCCACCGGCAATCCCCGCACACACCACATACGTGAGATCGGGCACAACCGAGTGTGCCGAAGTCATCCCCCGCGATAGCTGCCATGCGCGCGATTCCCCGCGCCGACGTCACCAGCCCGACACTCGCCTGTCTGCTCTTCTTGGGGTGCACCGACCCGGTGGCCGCGACCACAGACCCCGGCGCCACCGCCAGCGGAGCCGCGTCGGGCGACACGGGACCCAACGGGAGCGATACGACTCACGACGACGACGACGACGGTAGCGGCGACGACGACGACAACGACAACGACAACGACAACGACGATGACGACAACGACGATGACGACAACGACAACGACAACGACAACGACAACGACAACGACGATGACGACGGCGACGGCGACGGCGACGGCGACGGCGACGGCGACGGCGACAACGGCGAGAGCACAGACATCGACTGCAACGACCTGCTCCCGCTACCTATCGAGGGGAACTACCTCTCCCACGTTCCCGCCGCGGAGGACTTCGTATTCGATGCGAAGGGGTACCTCTACGGTGCCGACGAACTGGGCGACCTGAGGCGTACCCCCTACGCGGGGACCAGCGAGCTCATCGTGCCCGGGCTAGCCAAACCCTTCTCTCGCGGCTTGCGATTCCTACCTGGAGGCGACCTCGTACATGCTCGACCCGAGGAAGGGGACCTGGTGAGGATCACGCCCGAAGGTGCGGTCAGCAAGATCATCACGAACCTACCGAATCCCAACGGCGTAGCGGTGGGGCTCGACGGGATCGTCTACCTCACCCACGGTGAGGGCGAAATCCGCAGAATCGATCCAGAGACTGGCGCGTCCACCGTCTTGTATGCATCGAGCGACGAATCGTTCGACGGGATCACGTTCAACCCGAGCTACGACGCCCTGTACTTCAACGAAGAAGCCGGCGCGATCTGGAAGATGACCGTCGCCGACGACGGCACGGCCGGTGCCCCCGAGCAGGTTGCGTCGCTCTCGCCTATGTTGGCCCTCGACGGTATGACGATGGATATCTGCGGAAACCTGTATGTGGTCGACATGACTCTCGGCGTATGGCGGGTTACGCCCGACGGAGACGCCGAGCTCGCCACGGAGTTCGACAGCTTCAACGGCGGGGAGTTCTTCTTCCCGGCGGCGAATTTTGGATCGGGCAAAGGCGGGTGGAAACGCCGAGCCCTGTACGTGATGGACTTTGGCGGCGGTGTCTACGAGGTCGATCTGGACGTCCCCGGGATGCCACAGCCTCACATTTTCTAAGCGCGACCGCCTGCCGAATCAGTGGAGGCGTAGGCGCTTTGGCGAACAGGGGAACGCCCGGGGTCGATAGACCGATGTGGCCTCCTCCGGGGTTCTAGGGCAAGATTTCTTCGATCTGCGCCGCCGTCACGCTATAGCCAACCTGAGTCTTGGTGACGATCATCCCGGGCTTGAGTAGCACGATCGAGGGGTAGCCCTTGAAATTCTTCCAATACGAGGACGCGATCTCGGTGGAGAGCTCGACAATGGGATAGGTCGAACCGACGTCGCTCGCCCACGCTTGAGGGGTTCCAGAGTCGATCATGGCAAAAGGCAGAAATCCGCGATCCTTGTATTCTTGGTATTTGGCCTCCAACTGAGGCGCAGCCGCTCTGCAAAGGCCTCACCAATCGGCCACGATCTCCAAAAATACTCCGCGATGACACTGTGCGTGCAATCGCACGTCCGTGCCAAACTGATCCGGGCCGACCACATCGTGAACCACGTCGCCCACACCCACTCCGGTTGGCACGATACTATCCGCGCAATCGCCCACCTCGGCCCAGTCATCACCGTTGCCCGCAGGAAGGTCCTCGTCCACATCCCCCGTGTCCAGGCTGCTCGTAGAGGTCCAGCCCCCCGTCTCTCCGCTGCCCCCACCCGCTCCGGCCGAAGTTCCGCTCGAGCCGGTCGCCGACGCATCAGGCAAAGCCGTGGACGTTTCGTAGGTCGTGCCACTGGACAGCGCGTCCCCTGCGTCTCCGTCCTTTGCAGGGCTCTCGCAAGCCGGAAACATCATTGGGAGGCCGAGGCAAATGACGAGTGTACGTTTTTGCATGGTTGTTTTCTCTCGATCCGTGGCTTGCGACCGCCGTGAGGGCATACGGCAGGCCGAGAATTGAACGCGCTCACGCTCAGCCAGTGCTACCTGTCTCTCCGCTACTGCCCGTCTCTCCGCTACCCGTCTCTCCGCTACCACCCGTCTCTCCGCTACCACCCGTCTCTCCGCTACCACCCGTCTCTCCGCTACCCCCCGCTGTGCTCCAGTAGCAAAAACTCAGATCGGAGCCCGGAATGATCTCGGTTCCACAGTTCATGCCCTCGTACGGACACTGATCGTGCTGCTCGGACGCACAATCAACTAGGCAGTGATCACTGCCATCGCCGCCGTCCGCGTTCCAACGACACGCGCCGCCTTCCCCGGGGCACGCATCGTCAACACAAGCGGGCATACACACGCCGCCTTCCCATCCCATGATGGCCACATCGAGTGCGAGCTCACCGTCTGCACAACCCATCGCCGGGTCACCGTAGCAATCGTCGCCGCAGGCCCAACCAGACGCTCCGTCTCCATCTCCGTCTCCATCTCCGTCTCCGTCTCCGTCTCCATCTCCATCTCCGTCTCCATCTCCATCTCCGTCTCCATCCCCATCTCCATCCCCGTCTCCACTCCCGGTTCCAGTCTGCGCTTCGGCGGGGTCACCCGCCGAAGCGCAAGCCAGCGGGACGCAGCATAGCGTCAAACATACGCACATAAATTTTGTTGAAACTCGCATATGGATCGGTCCAGTTCGTTCGGTTTCTAGCCCTCGGGAGGCTCGGCAACGTTCTTCAGCCCCGCGCCCGTCATGTCGCTGTAGGTATACGGGCTGACGAGTCCAGTCACGAGTTCGTACTCGTAGGTGTCGGGATCTACTACGAACGCACCGCCGACGTCGAGCATTTCTTGATCCACCAACCAGACATAGCCATCAATATCGATACTCGTGCCTGTCGGTGTGCGGATCTCCGTGAGGGTGGTATAGTCGAGATAATCGAGGATCGTCGCCGTATCCGTATCGACCCGCAGAAGGCCTCCCTTCGCCTCCGACGCGGCGACCGCAGCCCAAAGCTCGCCGTTGGCATCCTCCATCATGCCGCGGATCCACTGAACACGATAGCTGTCTTCCAGTCCGGTCAGGTCGACCTGCGTCCATGCTCCACTGGCGGGCTCGTAGCGCTGCAGCATCCCGCCAGCTAGGCAGCCTAGCCACACGCGGTTCTTGGCATCCACCGTGATACCGTACGCTTCCCCATTTGGGATAGGGATCACCTCTACCTGCGATAGATCCTCACGCGACACATGGATGAGTTTCGGGCCGGCGTCGGCCACCGTCATGGAAGCTCCCCAAAAGTCGTTGTTTGAGTCGACGGCGGCCCCATATATACCCAGGCCGGCGTCGATCCCCGGGATGGTCACCTCGCCTTCGATGGCGCCATCATCACCATCGAGCAGGTACACGATGACATTTTCACTGGGCCCCATGGGCGACTCTGGCTCCGACGTCCACACCTTCGGATCCCTAAAGACTGCGCTACCCGAGTCCGGGTCGTCGGACTTCTCGCCACTGGTCCACGCCGCCGGTCGAGATCCCGCCTTGAGGGTGCGATTCCACGCCACACATTCGTCTTCTCCCCAGGGAAGAACGTCGTCGCTAGCGGTGGACGTCCGGATCTCGCCATCGCCGTCTTTGTCGTCGCAGTGCTCCACGACAGCGTTGATCTTGGTAATCCCGCCAGCGCGATTCACCACAACCATGTCGCCCTCTAGGTTGACCGAGGTCCGGGATGGATCCTCCGCCACACCGCGAGGACCTGTGAGGTAGCGGCCCTCCTCCTGCCGGGTCTGTGTATTGATCTTGGAAACGGTCCCCTCGGGCGTGTTGGCGATCCATATGTAGGAAAATTCGATCGCCGGAGTCACGGTGCCACTATCTTCTGGCAAACCCAGATCAAGATTCTCGCTCGGCGCTCCGGACGATCCCTCACCCTCACCATCACCCTCGTCGTCGCCAGCGTCGCCCTCACCGCCCGAAGCGACCGCATGGTCATCCGATGGGTCCACCCGCTCGCCGGAGTTGCATGCGAGCACTGCCAGCAAAGCAGGCGCGACGCCCGAGGCGATACATTGCAGTACTCGCTTGCTACGCATCATCTATCCGCCGGTGCTGGTGTCCGTGTCCCCGGTGTCGCTATCTCCGGACGTACCGTCACCGGTGCCGGTGTCACCGGTGTCACCGGTGTCACCGGTGTCACCGGTGTCACTGTCACCGGTATCACTGTCACCGGTATCACTGTCACCGTCACCGTCACCGTCGCCGGGGTTGTCGTCTGGCCTTGCCTCCAGCACGACGTCCCACTTCAAGTCCGTGAGCTCCGCGAAACACTGCGTACCAAGCGCATCCTGAAGCCTAACGCCCGTGAGACTCCCTGCGAAGCGCTCACCGACCCCCTCGGCACCGAAGCTCGCCGGAATCGCGTCGATGGTGATCTTCCCACCATCATCAAAGATCGGCGCCATCATGATCTGTTGTTCCTCGTCGAGGAAGTACACACACAGTCCGCAGGTACTAGGCTTACCGGTCGGTGGCGTGCCGTCGATGTCCCACTCGCCTGGTGCCATCGGTCCACCGTACTCTTGCCAGGATCCGATAATGATTTTGTACCCCGTCGCGTGATACTCGGCCGTGACATACGAGCCGACGTTGGTGCCCGTGCCGGAAATGCCTAGCGCATCACCGCCAGCCTCCCAAGCGTCGGGAAATTCGGAACAGTCCGCAGGCCCAGTCTCCCCGCTGTCTCCGCCGTCGCCGTCGCCGTCGCCGTCGCCGTCGCCGTCACCACCGTCGCCATCACCATCGCCACCATCGTCACCGTCACCGTCACCGTCACCGTCACCGTCACCGTCACCACTCTCGGTTGTGCCCGCCGCATCTTTGACGCCAGCATCGCCACATCCAACGGACACAACGAGTAGTAGACTGATTGGGATACTGGTCCGTGAGTATTTGTTCATATTTCGCTCATCTCTGTTCGTAGAGGGGGCCGCAGCGCCGTCTTTTCTTGGGGCGGGGAGGGAATCGCGGGTGCTCGTTGCACGGAGGGCAGCGCCGGGACGGGTGTGCCCCCCGATTGGAACCGTGACCCGCGTACGGGCGCATTGTGACGAACGAGCTCCCTTCTGGAGTACGTTCCTTGTTCCTGAGTTGCGGGCGAATGCCCGCAACATCCGTATTGTGCGCAATTTTGAACTTTCGGACGAAGCGAAGTGCGCCCGGACCGGGAACGCGCTCGGCGTCGTTTCAACTGAAACACAACGCCTCGCCTCGAGAGTTCGCCCTACAAGCCAACCGACACCCCCACCGGGGAACACTCCCCCGCCCCCCAGACCACAACGCGCCCGCGCCAGCTCTACCCCCCGATCACCCCCGCGACTCCGGCACCCCCCCCGGACCGACGGGAGCCGACGCGGGCATGCACTCGCCGCACCTCGCTGGCCGCCAGAACCCGCCACAAGCGAGGCAACCTTGGGGAGATCAGCACGAAGTTCGACGTCGGGCCCCCAGGCTCAACCTGCTCAACCTGCTCAACCTGCTCAACCTGCTCAACCTGCTCAACCTGCAGACCGAGAACATCGCCGATGAGCTCGAGCGGATGGCAGGGAAACTCCACGAGCGTACCGAGAGAGCGCCCCGCCCCGCTCTGCTCCATCGTGCCCGACACAACACCAGCGACGTCATGCCTTGCATCGCTCGTTGTGGTGTCGCCCGCTGGCATTCCGGCGTCCTTCGCCTCGAACAGCCCCACCTCGAACTGCACCATGGCACGGACGCGAGCTGGCACCCAGGCGGCGCCCACAACATAGTCGCGTAGCTGTTGCGCCTCCGCCAAGAAGAACAACGATGGGCAGTAGGTCGCGTCAATGTATCGCGCAATCAACTCCGGGCCATCGCGGCGAACGAGTTGCATCGACCAGGGAAGACGATCGCTCAACCGTGTTCCCCTCCACCAACGCTGAATATCCTGGGTAACGCGAAAGCCCTCCCCTCGCTCGGGCCGATGGCCACCATGGAGGGCCTCGACCAAGGAGCGCTGCCATTCATCGAGTGACGACATGTGTCGGAGACCTCGTTGGGGATTGCTGGCCGGCTTTCCAATAGGACCGCGCACGTCGAAGCTGGTCCGAGATTCCCGCGATCCCCAAAATCGGCACAGCCTGTTCCAAGATCTCGAAGACGACACCGCGTAGCCGCGGCGCGCGAGGCAAGAGCCAACGGTACATCGCCCACACCTCCTCCGGCACGCCATCGCCGTGGACATCGAGAAGGAAGCCTCGGTGCTCACTGCCGCCCGCGAGATGGACCTCCACGACCCGATCCAGCGGCATGCGGGACATGGAGGCATAGGTGTCGAAATCGAAGTTTTGGGCGTTACAATGTAAATTATACAGATCCAAGAGCAGACCACAACGTGAACGCTGGCAGAGTTCGGTCAAGAACTCTGGCTCGTCCAGACCGTCCTCGGCGGGTAGCTCTGGCAGGTAGTGTGTGATGTTCTCCATCAAGAACGGTGCCGCATAGCGGTGACGAATCTCACCGACTCGGGCGACCAGGAGATCGAGCGACGATCGGGTAAGCGGCATGGGTAGTTGAACGCCAGCGTGGCGCACCTTGCCGGTGTCGTCACGCGCGAACAGAAACCCAATGTGCTCACTATGCCACACGAACGCGCGGCGTCGCTCTAGCTGATCGAGGATGTCGAGATACGAGCCATTCCAGCCCGACGCAGTACCGATGGAGAGGCCCAGCCCGTGGACGACGATCGGTAGCGACGCGCAAGCCCGTAGCGCCCCATCGAGGAGACCCTGATGATAGGTCAGCGAAGGCCCCCTTTCTGCAGCAGTCTCGCGGCACAGCAGATCAGGGCTAAGCTCGACGAAATCGACGAGACCCTGATTTGGATCCAAGATCGATTCGATAGCAGGCTGATAGTTGATTCCAACACCAAGGTTTTTCGTCACGATCCGCTCGCTTCTGTGCAGGGCAGCGCTGCGCGATCGCTCCCCAATCGGTACAGACCGGACACGCGCGTCCGGCCTGTGCTCGATGTTTCGGGAATCGGTTCGCTCGTTTAGGGCAGCAGGCCCGTCTCCATGACCGCCTGCGTGGGTACGCTGGTCTTTAGCGGCAGTACCTCATCGAGGCCAAAACGGAGATCGAGTCCATTGAGCCCGCACGTCGGGCAACCGGTCTGATCGAGAACCTGGAACAGCGCTTCCTGAATATCCTCCAGGCGCACCTTGTGGCGCACACTAAAACTCACGCGCATCGTGGGCGAAACGGGTGAGGGCTCCACAGCCAACCTCAATTTTGGATTGATAGCGGCTTGTGTATCACCCGAAGAGGCCAATACGGCACCCGCCGTGGCGACACCGGCCACCGTCGCGGCACCGCGTAGAAACGATCGGCGGGAATCGGCCGACTCGTCGGCCTGGGGTCGATCCTCAGTAGAAATGTCTTGCTCGATGTTTTCCATACTAGATTTCTTCTCTTGCGGCTCGCGGTCACGCCGTGTATCGACGAACCTTGTGATGAGTACGGACGGGTAGTTCCCACGCGATCGAAAACGATCTCGTCTTCGGACGATCGAAGCGCCCCAACGGCCAGCAACCAGGTCCGCGACGCCGCGCACGAGCAGGCGGCGGCCGCCAACGGCCGACCCCACGCGCGAACGACCGCCGAGCGCGAACGACACGACCCCGCGCCCATCCCCTGGACCCGCCCTCATCCGAGTCCCACCCCACCTCGCCTGCACCGTGACCGTTCCCGGCAGGGGGACCGGGCGCCAGTCGTGTACACTCCCGTTCGCCCCAGCTTCCCAAATTCGCACCGTGCCGCATCTCGCGCCCCGCAATTCAAACAACTCCCCTGGCCAACCTGTGAAGCGCACCAAGAGTCCGCAAGACGCCGTGCGAACCATTCGAGGCGCCCCGATTGTGCTTGGGCTGCTGTTTGCCGCCTTCGCCCTCCCCGTGGCGGTGCATTTCATTTTGGGTACCCCCACACGGGTGGTTCGCGGAGAGCAGGTCGCTCCGAAGCGAAACGGCGCTGCCGAAACCGACGCGAGCAAGAAAAACCCGTGAATGACCTCGTACTGTACCAATTCGAGCTATGCCCCTACTGCCACAAAGTCCGGGCCGGCCTCGAGCTCAAAGGGCTTTCGTATCGACGCGTCGAGGTCAACCCCATAAGTAAGCGAGAGCTCGACCACCTACCGCCGTCATCCGATGGGCGCCGTAGAGTCCCTGTCCTCGAGTATAAAGGTGAAGCTCGCGGCGAATCGAGCGATATTTTGCGCTGGCTCGACCAGGTGGCTCCCGGTGATCGCCCGCTGCACCCCCTCGATCCCGACCAACTCGATCGGGCGAACGAGATCGATGCTTGGCTCGACAACGATCTGATCAAAATCCTCCCCACCGTGCTCTACGGCACCTGGAGCGAATCCATCCGCGCCGCGAAACTTACGGCCAAGACCTCCAATTTCAGCCGCATCGACAACCTCAAAGTTGGCGTGTTTGGGTCCATCATCATGAAGACAATCGCCAAGCGGATCCTGCGCAAACGTGGCGGAGGCAAGACCGGTCTCGAGCTCTTCCACGCCGAGTTGACAAGACTCGAAACGTGGTTGGCGGACAGTGACTTTCTTGGCGACGATGCTCCCCACTTCGCGGATGCCGGCGTTCACGGGGCCCTGACCTGCGTCCGACAGTTCCCCGCCTTCGAACACGTACGCGCCCGCCCGAAGCTTGAAGCTTGGTACGAGCGCGTCGACGCGTTGCGACGAACCGTCCATCCCGCCAGCGAGACTTCTGCGTGACACGGATCTGCGGCTCAGCGACACCGCGACGCCGCGCAAGAAGGTCGGCTTGGGTGTCGGTCGGAACGTGGATTTGGGTGTCGTCCTGCAACCTCTCGGCCTGTACTCCGACGCCGCGGCCGCTTGGTGCCTTCCACAGCGCGCCCCTGCGTACCGTCGCTATGCCTGGAGGCATCACGGTTCACGTCGTCGCCGAGGGCCACGGTCCGCGCGCAAGCGAGGGCGATGCCGCTCGGCTGCACTACATGCTCACCCTCGGCAGCCCCCAAGTGATCGAGTCCTCCCACCACGGCGATCCGAGGGTGATCCTGATCGGACACGACCCTGGGTATATCGAAGGACTCCACCTCGGTCTCGTCGGTATGCGCTCGGGGGAGTTGCGTAAGATCGTCATCCCGCCGGCGCTTGGTTACCGCAATCGCGCAATGGCCAAGATCCCGCCTCGAACGGACCTACATTTTCTGGTGGAACTGACCCAGCTCAGCCCCGGTGGTGATCGCCGGCCCTGAGATTCGGTCGTGATCGCCAGTCGTCCAAGCTGGTACTCGCGTTCGTCCCGCAACGGCTCCGGAAAGATGACACAAGCTCCCGCCCCCACCGATCGTTCGCGGAAATGGAGCCGACCTCGGTGGCCAACGACCGTCACAGGCACCGGCGGCCCCGTTGCAGCACGATCACCCGCATTTCCTCTCCGACCCGTTTCCGCATACTCTACCAGCGCACGCGCCACCTGGCACGGGCCGAGCCCGACGCCGCTTCACACCGCGACATGAGCCGCACCCCGTCCAAGTCATACAGCTCCAAGGTCTGAGTATGTCGGCGGCCTCCATCGTCGAACAGTGGTTCCGCCGTTTCACCGCGCACGCGCGTCGCTGGGCGGCGTTGACGGTCCTGATCTGTCTGTGTCCTGGCTGGGCACTGTGGCCGCTGCGCTGGCCACAGTGGAGCGGCCACCTGCAAGACAACGCGCTCTCCTTACCCGACCGCTACGAAGTCGCGAGCTACGTGGCTGTCACATTTGGCCTCATGCTCGCCGTCTACGTCGCCCACGCGTGGCGCGGGAGAGCGCATCGCCCAGAACACACCATCGGTGCCTCCAACCGGGAGCTCAACCGGAAGCTGCTTCCGCTTCTTGCCGCTCCGGTGCTCAGCTGGCTAGCCCGCGACACCGTAGGCGCCCAGCATCCGGTGCTCACTCTCCTCGCTATCACGAGCGTCGCAGGCCTCGCAGCGGCGGCGCTGTATCGCAGTCCACTAGCCCGAATCCAATGGGAGCCCATCGCAGCTAGCCGCACGATCGCCTGGCTTGCGCTTGTGGCTGCAGCATCAGCCTACGCCGCCACCACGATGCGCCTCGGGTTTCTACATCACCGCAATCTGGCTACCGCGGCGTACGACCTCGGGATCTACGATCAAATCTTCTGGCAGTCGAGCCACGGAAATCCGCTGGGCGTCAGTTTCCTAGAGGGTGAAAGCCACGCGCTGTTCCACTTTGATCCGTTGCTCGTACTTTTGTCTCCGCTGTACCTCCTATGGCCCCGGGCCGAGTTCCTCATCGCACTGCAGGCCGTTTGGCTGGCGAGTGGGGCGATCCCCGTGTTCTTGCTCGCCCGCAGGCTGCTCCGCGCCCAGTGGTCGGGCGTCGTGTTCGCGTTTGTGTACCTGCTTCAGCCAGCGCTGCACGGCATCGGTATGTATGAGTTCCACTCGCTTGCCCTCGCCGGACCACTGATCCTACTCGCGCTCTACTGCATCGAGGCCCGGCGCTGGAGGGCGTATGTGCCGACGCTGGCCCTGCTGCTGCTGGTGCGTGAGGACATGGCACTACTCTCGTTCGCTATCGCGGTGTACTGCGCGTACGGCCGCAAGGGCACGAGAGTTGCTCTTTTCACCGCTCTCATCGCCATTGCATATTTCGCCGTCGTCAAGGGCTACATCATGTCCTCGGGGCGCGTCCTCGGCGACACAACCCTCGCCCGCCAAGGCTACATACGTTTCTACGCCGATGTGGTGCCCGATGCCGATCTAGGCCCTCCCGGCCTGTTGCTTACCTTGTTTACCAACCCCGCGTTTGTGCTCCAGTACGTTCTGGCCGAAGCAAAGGTTCTGTACCTCGCCAAGCTCCTCGTGCCGCTGATGATGCTTCCCTTGCTCGCACGCCGCACCTGGATTTTGTACGTATACGGCCTGCTGTTCCTGCTTCTCGCCTCACGTGGCCCCGTTTTTTCCATCCATTTCCAATACTCCACCGTCTTGGAACCGATGCTCGTATTCGGCTGTGTGCTCGCCTTGGCGAGGCTACGCCGCGGACTCCCAGGATGGGCGCCCGCCCTTGATCGACGCCGACTGGTGATCGCTGCCCAGGCGGGACTGCTCGTGGCCGCCGCGCTCAGCTCATGGAAATACGGCGCGTTGATCCACAACACCAGCTTCCGCGCGGGATTCCGAGCCGTGAACCGGGAACCTTCGCCCACCGCCCAACAGCGGTACGCCTGGGTCGCCGAGATGGCGACCGCAATTCCCCGCGGCGCCACCGTCAGCGCGACCAGCCGACTGCTACCCCACGTCAGCAACCGAGATTGGGTAGGTTTCTTTCCCCACCAACCCAAAGCGAACTATCTGTTCGTCAACGAAGCCAAGCTCAAGAAACGTGGCCGCGCCGTGCTGAACAAGCGACGCCGCGAGGGCTACCATACGATCTCGCGTCACGGAAAATTGCTCCTCCTGCGCCAGCCTGATCCCTAGGTCGCACGGCAGCGGACCGCACGCTAGCCGGCATTCGGTGGCTGTGGCGGAGATTCCAGCTTCCCAGCCTTGCCACTCCCGGCCAGCTTACGCAGCCACAGCGGGAACAGCTCGGCCAAGTCGAGCGCCATCTGCGTTGGCAACACGCAATGGGCGACACCGTTGTCCGATACATAGGCACTGATCGCAGCGCGACCCTCCACCACCGCAGCGTGCACACTAGGCTCGAGCAGGAGTTGCCGCAGCCCACCTTTTGAAGTGGTGAACCCAAAGGGCTGAGCCTCGGCGGTCGGCACTGCGGACGGGTGGGCATCGAGACGGTGCTTCTCCACCAACTTGCGGATCTGGTGGTAGGCCTCCCCTTTCCCGACGTTCCGCAGCCCGTCAATATCCACGAGGCGCCGCGCCCGTCCTTCCTCAGCACGGCGACGCCGAGAGCTGTCGCCCCGGCGGCGTCGAGCTTGTTGCGCCTCCACCTTCTCAATCTGCTCGGGGGTCACAACCCCAGCAGCCGCGAGCTTCGCCTTGAGGTCGAGCATCGCTTGAGAGTAACCGCTACGCGCCCTGTTCGCATCTCATCCCGAACCAGCCACAAGGTCGGGGTGCCGTCGCTCTCGACGCGGTGCGAACGCCGAGCCACGGCGACGCGCGGCGGCGGGTCTGCGAGCGGAGCTCCGACATGTCGCGGGTTGCAAAAACGAGCTGGCGGTGGCATCAGAGGGCCGCCGTGCCTGCGCTACGGCCAAGGATGCCCATGGAACGGCTCGCTCTCGGCTCTCGAATTTGGATGGCCATCACATGTCCCTGGCGAATTCTGCTTGACACGAGGTTCGCATCTCGGGTGCACGCCCTTGAGCACGACAGCGAGGCTGCGGTCGGCGAACAAGTATCGGGGGCGTCCACCCCGGCTTCCATCACCGCTCCCGCATCTGCTCCAACATCCCCCTCCGCAGCGGTCACCGTGACGGAACCCGACCGCGAGCCCGAGGCCGCCGGGGCCCTCCAGCTCCTCGGCATTCTCCAACGCGAAGGTCGCTTGATCGATTTTCTGCAAGAAGATGTGTCGGGGTTCTCCGATGCAGAGATCGGAGCCGCCGCGAGGGTGGTACACGACGGCTGCGTGTCCGCCCTCAAACCCTACGTCACGTTCGAGCCGCTTCGAACCGAGTCCGAAGGCGGTGCTGTGCAACTCGAACCTGGCTTCGACGCCGAACGCAACCACGTGACGGGCAATGTGGTGGGTGCGCCACCTTTCCGCGGCAAGCTGGCACACCACGGGTGGCAAACCGCTGGAATGCGGCTCCCGCAACTCTCCAAAGGCCGCGACCCCAAAATCCTCTCCCCGGCCGAAGTCGAGCTTTAGGTCGCAGGTTCCCATGACAGACTCGACTTGTGGCTCGTTCGCGATCGGCATCGATCTTGGCACCACGAACTGTGGGCTCGCCTACGCCGACCTCCAAACAGACACCGCGCGGCCGCAACAGCTCTCTATCCGCCAAGTCATCGCCCCTGGAGAAGTGAGCACCCGGTCGCTACTTCCCTCTTTTCTCTATTTCCCAGGCGAGGCCGAATTTGCGCCAGGCTCAATGGGCTTGCCCTGGTACCCGAATGCGAGGGACGTGGCGGGGGTATTCGCCCGTGCCCAAGGCGCGACCACGCCCATTCGGCTGGTCTCCTCGGCGAAGAGCTGGCTTTCCCACACGACTGCTGACCGCAGAGGAGAGATTCTCCCTTGGGGCGCCCCCTCGGAAATTCCTCGAGTCTCGCCCTTGCAGGCATCGGCCCGCTATCTGGCCCACCTACGCGCTGCTTGGGACGAATCCCACCCCGACACCCCCCTCGACGAACAGGACGTGGTGCTCACCGTCCCGGCCTCTTTCGACGCGGTCGCACGAGAACTCACCATGGAGGCAGCCGCCTTGGCCGGATTCGCCAAGCCGCCACGCCTGCTTGAGGAACCACAGGCCGCGCTCTACGACTGGCTGGCGCAGCGCGGGCCGCAATGGCGCCAGGACGTGGGGGTGGGCGATACCATCTTGGTGATCGACATCGGCGGCGGCACCACCGATTTCTCGCTGATCTTGGTGGCGGAGCAAGACGGCGAACTCCAGCTTGAGCGGGTCGCCGTGGGAGACCACATCCTCCTCGGGGGCGACAATATGGATCTTGCTCTCGCGCACACCGTGGGGGCTAAGCTGGCGCAACAAGGGGAGTCTCTCGACGACTGGCAGATGCGAGCCCTTACCCACGGGTGTCGCCAGGCGAAGGAGGTTTTGCTCGCAGACAACCCTCCCGTATCGTACCCGCTCGCCATCCCGAGTCGTGGCAGCAAGCTGATACAGCGCACCATCCGAACCGAACTTCGTGCCGAGGAACTAACGACCGTCCTGATCGATGGCTTCTTGCCTCGCGTCGCCAGCGATGCGTTCCCCTTGGCCCCACGGCGACTCGGCTTGACCACCACGGGTTTGCCCTTCGCCAGTGATGCCGCGATCACCCGGCATCTCGCCGCATTCTTGGCCAGGGCCACGCAGGCCACCGGCCACACGAGTCCCGCCCAGCCGAGCGCCATCCTGTTCAACGGTGGTGTAACGCGGTCGCCTGTCGTACGGGATCGCATCTGCCAGATTCTCGGCGAGTGGGCCGATACTGGAAACGGCACCGCGCCCAGCGTGCTCTCGGGCACCGATGCTGAGCTCGCCGTCAGCCGCGGCGCCGCCTACTACGCCCACGCCCGCAAACACAACGGTCTACGCATCCGCAGCGGTACCGCACAGGCGCACTACATCGGTCTCGAGCGGGCCGAACTTGCGGTTCCCGGACTCGCTCCGCGCATGGATGCTGTGTGCGTCGCCCCAGCGGGCATGGAGGAGGGGACCGAGGTCGAACTGGACGAGACCTTCGGGCTGGTGCTCGGCGAACCGGTCGCTTTTCGTTTTTTTGGCTCGCCTACGCGAACCCAAGACGGTGTGGGCGCACTGGTCGATCCCGACACCCTCACGGAGCTCTCGCCCATCGAAACCCTCCTCCGTGGCGAAGCCGGGCAGATCGTGCAGGTGAGATTGCACGCCCGAGTCACGGAAGTAGGCGTGCTCGAACTATCCGCCGTCGAACTATCCGAGACCGATTCCCACAACCGCGATTCCCACGACCGCGATACGCCGATGGCTCGGCGGTGGAAACTGAGTTTCAACGTGCGACTGGAGTAGACGGATGCCGACCCAGAGAAAGGCTGGAGGTACGATCACGAGTCAAGCGCAGCATGTCGTCGGTATCGACCTCGGCACCACCCACTGTGCCATCTCGACGGCCCGAATCGCGCAGCCTTCCGTGCACAGAATGAAGGTTCCCCAGCTTGTCGCACCTGGCGAAATCGCTGAACGAGGATTGCTTCCTTCGTTCACCTATCTTCCGGCGAAAGGGGAATTCGCTGCACGCGATCTCACGCTCCCTTGGAGCGAAACGAGCCGTATCGTCGGGGAGCTCGCCAGACGACTTGGCGCCAAGGCCCCCGACCGCCTCGTCCTTTCAGCGAAAAGCTGGGTATGCCATGGCGGCGTCAATCGACGCGCCCCGATCTTGCCCTGGAACGCGCCCCACGAGGAGGACCAAATTTCTCCCTTCGAGGCTCAGGCCGGATATCTGAGCCACCTACGCCACGCCTGGGAGATGAGTCACCCCGGCAGTCGACTGGCGGAACAAGACGTCGTGGTGACCGTCCCGGCCTCGTTTGACGAAGGCGCCCGCGAACTGACGACCGAAGCGGCCAAGGATGCAGGGCTCGGTGAGGTACGCCTGCTTGAGGAGCCGCAAGCGGCATTCTACGACTATCTAGGGGAGCACAGCGACGCCTTCCCGCCCGGATCCGACTCCCCAAAACTCATCTTGGTGGTCGATGTGGGCGGCGGTACGACGGACCTGACCTTGCTCCATGTGAAGGCGGCGGCCGGTGAGGCCGACGTGTCGAAGATCGAGCGCATCGCTGTGGGGGGACACCTCATGCTCGGCGGCGACAACATGGATGCGGCTCTCGCCATCTACGCTCTCGAAAAGGCAAAGCTTGAGCGCCCCCAGGACGCGACAATCTGGTCGGCACTGGTGCAATCCGCTGGCCGCGCCAAAGAGCACCTCCTCGGTGTCCCCACCGCAACGGAAGCTGTGATCTCGTACACCGGCCGCGGCTCGCGACTCATCGGCAACACCTGCAGCATCACTATCCGTCGCGAAGAGGCCCACCGCGTACTTCTCGACGGTTTCTTGCCCGCCTCGGGCCCCACTGAAGTCGCGCAGAAGACCTCCCGAGTCGGTCTCACCACCTTGGGCCTGCCCTACACCAGCGACGCCGCAATCCCGCGACACATCTGTGCATTCCTGCGTCGCCACGTCGACGCCGCTACCGACGCGAAGGCACAGATCTTCGACGGCCTGCCCCGCCCCGATCTCCTGCTGCTCAACGGTGGTGTCTTCAAAGCGCAGGCGCTCGTGGAACGACTCACCAACGTACTCGCCCGCTGGTACGGCGGCGAGGCGATCCCTCTACTCGACCACAGCTCATTGGACACCGCGGTGGCCAGCGGCGCCGTGCGTTCGGGGCTCGCCCGCCGCGGCCTCGGTGAACGCATAGGTGGAGGCACGGCGCGCGCCTACTACATCGGCGTGCAGAGCAAATGCGGTATGTCCACGGCTCTGTGTGTCGCGCCACGGGGCATGCAAGACGGCGCGAGCGTGTCGGTGCCGGATCGGGTATTCAAACTGGTCCTCGGGCGCCCCGTATCGTTCCAGCTCTACGCCTACACGGGGGACAGGACCGATGCGAGCGGGACGACGGTCGACCCGGAAGTGCATGGAGATGCCTTCGAATCGCTCCCCCCCTTGGCAACGCTGATCCGAGCGCAAACTGGCGCGACGACGGCGACCCAAGATAGGGACACGGTGCACGTCACCCTCCGCGCCACGCTCACCGACACCGGTGCACTCGAGCTGTACCTGGTGACACTCGAGCTACCACCTGCGCGTTGGCGTCTCGATTTCACGATGCGCAGCCGAGAGCCAGTCGTGCCCGACCTGGAGCGCGCAGCTTCGTCCCCGGGCACACCGACCCACGTTTCCGCCCATCCCCACTCCGTTTCCGCGGACCCGTCCTCGGCGCAGCCGCTGTCCTCCGCGGACACCAACGCACAGCGCACGGTCCAGCACGCCTTTGCTGAGCGATCCAATGGCCTCGCCACGGCGATCCGCCGTGACCTCGAGAAGACACTCGGTGCACGGGGCATGTGGTCGGCGACCACATGCCGTGCACTGTGGGACGCATGCATCCGAGCGCGCGAGCATCGGGGGCAAAGTGAGGTCCACGAGCTCAACTGGCTGCGTCTGTGCGGTTGGTGTCTGCGACCCGGCTTCGGTGCTCCGGGGGACGAGGACCGGCTGCTGGCAATGGACTCGGTCCATTGCCAGGGTCTGCTGCATCCCAGCAAGGCGAACTGGGCCGAGTGGTGGATCCTCTGGCGACGCGTCGCCGCCGGTCTCGACGCCGCTCGCCAACAACGCCTCTTCGCCGACATCCAACCCTGGCTGTGGAAGCGAGGCCCACCACCTGCGGGTCCCCACGCCCATGGCGCGGTCGAGATGATGCAGCTACTCGCGGCCCTTGAGCGTCTCGACGAAACGACCAAGTGCCGTGCCGGCGAACTGTTTTTTGAGCGCGCGAAGAAGATCGGCTCCTATTGGCCCGTGGGGCGCGTGGGGGCGCGTCAGCTTTTACACGCCCAGACCGGGGATATCGTTCGACCCGGCATCGCCGAAGACTGGCTCGCACGGCTTCTCGCCCTCGATTGGAACGCGGCCGAGGGAGCCGCCTTCGCCGCGGCCTCCGTCGCCACACTCACCGGTGACGTCGCACGAGACGTGGCCGCACCCGTTCGCTCCCGCGTCACCGAGCGACTCCGCCAGACAGGCGCGGCCGCAACGTGGATCGACATGGTCATCCGCCCTTCCGGTCGGAGCGACGCCGATACCAAACGCATGTTCGGGGACAGTTTGCCACCGGGACTGCGCCTGACCTGAGAGACGTGCTCCCAGCGACATTGTCGGACTGCGCGCTTCTCGCATGCTACGCTACGGCATGCGAGAAGCTGCCCGCTGTTCCCTCTTGATTCAGCTCCTCTGCGGCGCGTGCGTTACGGAGCCGCTACCCTCTTCCCACGTCAACAGTGGCTCTGCAACGTACGATGACGATGACGATGACGATGACGATGACGATGACGATGACGATGACGATGACGATGACGATGACGATGACGATGACGATGACGATGACGATGATGATGA
>JAZGFE010000092.1:0-20872 GCA_036479215.1 Nannocystaceae bacterium
TGTTTGTTTGTTTGTTTGTTTGTTTGTTTGTTTGTTTGTTTGTTTGTTTGTTTGTTTGTTTGTTTGTTTGTTTGTTTGTTTGTTTGTTTGTTTGTTTGTTTGTTTGTTTGCATATCCAATCCTCCTCTTGGACATATGGACGAGTACGGTCGCGCGTTGAGCGTGAACTCCGAATCGCCGTCCACATATCGTCACGGCAACGGCGTGTCGCCCCCGGATGAGCGGGGGCCAGCGCAACGAGTCTATCGTTGCGTAAGTCGTCCAGCCTTGTCAAGCACACGCGCGACCTGCACGAACCAGGAATCCGAGCCACTAGGTACAAGCATCCACGCCGGGCGAGCAGGCACACCGTCCGCGCCAGGTGAGCAGGCACGTCATCCGATCGCCGTAATCTCGGACAAGATGAAGGGCGGACGCGAATCACGCGAGCCCGAAACCGGTGCGGAGAGTGGGATGGGGCTGAAAGACGGGCGCACAGCTCGGCACCCCCGACGCAACGGTCACGGTGCGCCGTGCAACAGATGCACCTGACCGCCGGCCGAGTGGGTGAGGATCAGCTCGCCGTCGGCGGATCGGCTCAAGCCTCGTATGGCTCCGATCGCATTCGCTTCGATGCCTGCCGACGCCCTCCCCTCACGGGCATCGAAGAGCAGAGTCAGTCGGCCGTCCGATGCGATCCCCCACAGTCTGCGTCCACGTTGCGTGGCCACCACGTAGCCTCCGCCGGGGAGCGAGACGACAGCGCGTGGTCCGGCCAAAGTCGTTTCCACAGCGGCATATCCCTCCCCTCCACTGCTTGTTGCGGTGCCCGTGCCCGTGCCCGCGAGCGGCGAAACCGTGCCGGTGCGGTCAAGCCGATAGACCCGCTCCCCACCCCGGTCGACGAAGACCAATCTGCCGTCCGGGTCCATCGTCATGTTCGCCAACGAAACGAAACCGTCGGCCACGACCTCGACCGCGCGAGGGGTCCAGCGCTTCAGTTCATGTTTCGATGCGAAGTACGCGGTGGACTCGTCCTCGGAGACCCACAGCCCGCGACCGGTATCGATACCTCCTGGAATCGTGGCCAATAGGCTTGCCTGCCCCCGTGCGTCCACCCGGCGGATCTTGCCGTTCTCGCGATCGAGGACATAGCAGACACCGTCCGCGCGCACCCACAAGCCGTTGGGTGAGGCCACCGCAATCGTCGTGCCCAACGCGGGTCCGTTGGGCCCGTCACCCGCAGCCCCCGTACCTAGCCACGTCACCATGGCACCATCGGGCGTCACGCGGCGCACAGCGTGTGCGTCCTTGTCCGCGATATAGATGTTCCCCTCGGCGTCTGCCATGGCGAAATAGGGGTGGGAAAGCTCGGCATTCACCGCAGCCTTGCCCTCGAATTCCGTCTTCCACGCGTTGCGGCCTTCAACATCGTCTTGCCCCCGACCGGCGATGTGCACGAACTCGCCGCGCCGCCAGGCCGCAAAGGCGGAGCGAGTGGTGGCCGCCTGGGGCAGGGCTGGCGCCTCGAGCACCGACAAGCGACGGCGTGCGTCTCCGCCTACGGGGGCAGAACGAGGTTCGGGCTTCGATTCGGGCGCGCCGCAGCCGAGCGCGATACTAAGCCACGCACAGGAAGCGAAGCGAGGCTGCGCGCGGGGCCGCGTCGGCATGATCGGCTTATCTCCCCGCACAGTTCGTTTGCCTCTGGTTCGCTTCTCTACACGCAGCGAGCGAGCCGTCGCCTACCAGTGGATACCGAACTGTAGATGACCGTGGGCCGAGTGGCCCACCGCGCCGTCCAATGACGTGATGCGATAGGTCAAGCCGCCACCGAATGTGAGGTTGCGTGCAATCCAGGCATCGAGCCCGATCCCAGCTTTGCCCTGGCCGCCGATGATGGCGAGGACTTCAGGGTCGCTGGGCTCGAGCCACGCAACCCCGCCCCCCACGTCGATGTAGGGCTGCACCCGCCCATCGAGCGGGACGTAAAGGCGGCTCATCAGGTCGAGGTACGTGAGGAACCCATACGCGTACTCGGTCACGGTCCCGCCAACCACGGGGTCGTGATACTGGGTTTCGCTGCGCTGATGCGTCGTGCGGCTGAGGCCGCCGCCCACACCGATCAGATTGCGGATACGCCACCCCATCTCCACGCCACCTCCCGAAGCGGCCACGTCTCCTTTGGCGGGCAGCTCTCCCCCCAACGGCACGGTCATCGTGGCGCGAAAGCCCACCCACCCCACACCCCGCCAAGGCCCTCGACGAATCGTACTGGGGTCCGCATGGGGCGGTGGCGGTGGAAGCGGGGCCGAAACACGATCGGGGCGGGTGTCGGGAGAGGTGTCGGGAGAGGCCTCGGGTGGATGGACGCGGGTCGTATCGTGGGACTTGGGCCCAAGCGCAGACTCGGCCGCGGGGGCCGTCTCGGGCCCACCGGGCGTAGGCTCGGACGATGCGGCTGTCGACGGCGTCGACGAGAACCCACCCGTGGCGGGGCTAGGTTCATCAGCCGGCTGCCCCACCCCACGGGCCTGCGCGAGGTCGGGCCAGGCGACCCACAGGGAGAGACCCAAGAGCAAATGAGAGCGATGCGTTGCCGTCGTCATGGTCGGTGTCCCCGAAGAATGTCCGCGCGCTGGTTGGACGCCCCAGTGGACCGCATCAACCTGTCGAGTGCAACCCTCGCGGTGTGCTGCCGCTGGGGGTCGTCCTCGTTCCGAGCCGCGAACCGCAAGAAACCCTCGGCATCCACTCCGCCCAGGCTGGCGAGGGCCTCGTAGGTGCGGTGGGCATGGCCGGGATCTGCGAGCCGGACGTGGCGCACCAGCGCCGACGCGTGTTCGGGCCCGCCAAGTTCGCCGATGATCTCCACTGCCAAACGCGCGACCTGTGGCTCGGTGTGGCCCAACATGTTGATCACCAGCTGGAGGCGAACGCGGTCGCCCTCGCTTCGCAGCCACTCCATCGCCACCACATTCAAATGGGGATCGTCGGCAGCCAACAACTCCGCGACCACACCGTCTCCTCCCGACGCGAGCCGAAACTGGGCCTCCACGGCCTTCGCAGCCCGGGCGCTCGCCTCCTCCCACGCACCTGCGTCGTCGGACGCTGGGTCCGCTGGCCAGCCGACATGTGCCTCCACCACACCGCCGCGAATGCCCGCGCGGAGGGCCTCGGGGACTTCGAGCCTCAACAAGAGTTCCACATGCCTCGCGTCGTCGCCCCGACGGGCCCAAACTCGGGCCGTCAAACCTTCCCGACCCGTCGGATCAAACGACTTCAAGCCCAGCAGCGAACGACGGATCATATCTTCGAGGGCGTCCGCCTGAGCCTCGGACAAGGGCGTACCCGATCCGTGAATGTTCACATCGTCGATGCGATACGGCCCCAACTGAACGCTGGACAAATCGGCCGGAGCGGCCGGTCTGCCACAGGCAGCGGCTCTACTCAGAAGCAGGCAGAGGACAACACCGTGGACCACGGTCCTCCCGCGAATGATATCCGCCAAACGCATGCCCGCTAGCCCGCAGCGTCAACCCCGGGCAACCAGATCAACTCGCGATCCTGCCGCTCGGCGAAACGCGTCGCCCAAGCTCTTGCGATCTCTGGGAGCGGCGGCACCGGCAGACGTGTGAGCTGCGCTACGCTCACCATCACGGCATCAGACATGCCGCACGAGACGAGGGACCCGAACAGCACAGGATCTACGTCGACGTTCAGCGCGAGCCCCTGCACTGCCACACCGCGGCTCACGTGAATGCCGACAGAGGCGAGCTTGTGCCGGCCGGACCACACCCCCGGGTTGTCCGGATCGTAGAACGCGTTGGGAACCCCGTACCGGCCCAGGAGGTCGATGGAGGTCTCGGCGAGATCCATCACATGCTGCCGAATGCGTCGTCCGATGCGGATCACCGGATAGACGACGAGTTGGCCGGGTGCGTGGAGTGTGAGCTCGCCTCCGCGTGGTGCCTCTTCCACAGCGATGCCACGTGCAGCGAGCCGACCTGCATCCCATCGAATGTCCTCCCGGCGACCACGCCGCCCGACGGTGATCGTGGGCGGATGCTCCACGAGCAGCACGGTATCGACGCCGTCCCCCGCGACGAAGGCCTCCCGCATGTCGGACTGCCGCCGGGCGGTCTGCTCGAAGGGCACACGTCCGAGCCAGACGGCCCGCAACGGGCCAGCGCCGCGCTCAGGTGTCGAGGCCACCTATCGACTCTATGACGACAGGGTCGATAACCGGCACCTCGTACGTGACTTTTTCGATACCGACCCCGTGTTCGAACAACCAGCGACCAAGCTCGTCGCCCGTGACCACACGGATCGCCGCACTGGGATCTTCGGCGGCCTCGCCCATGGCGAACACCAGCGTGCTCGCGCACGCGTTGCGCTCCGCTTCGCCCGCCCACGAGGCTGGATCGCAGGCCGACTTTTGCGGCGCCACAATCACCAAGACACGCCGACCCTCCTCCTCGTCCGGATCCTCGACGATCAGTTTCGCCAACCCACGATTGGGCGGAAGCGACGCATGAACCACGCACTCATTGCGCTGCAAGTAGATCCGAACCAACGATTCGAGCGCGCGTACACCCAACGACCCGAGCCAGCGAACCAGCTGAGCCCGGGTCTCCGTTTCGAGGGCCAGGGCCTTGTCACGCAGGGCGTTTTCGGCATCCGCGGCGGCTTTGGGCAGCCGCGCGCCCTGGAGCTGGTAACGGGCGTCGCCTCGTGCAACGAAGCGAGACTTTCTGCGGTGGGCCTGAACGTCCGCTAGAATCGCCGAGGTCACGGCACGTTCGATCTCCGAGATTTCCCCGCCGAGTATTTTTTGTTCGGCAAGTGCCTCGGCGATCTGCCGCACGTGCAGTGAGCGCGATCCCGTGGCCGCACCGAGCGCGATCGCCACGTGTTCGAGCAGGTCTTCCGCCCGGGCACCCAAAACGCCCGCGTCGCCCCGCGGCGACCAGTCGAGGCGACGGGTACGGCGGCGGCGGCGGCGGCGGCGGCGCGAAGACCGATCGTCGGTCTCGTCGCGTCGGGCCGCAGCAGTCGCGCTGGCACGACTGCCGGCGCGAACACGTGCGTCGGGACGACCCGGTTCGGCTGCGACTGCACGAATCCGGGGCTTCTCCTCGTCTTCTTGTGCCGGTTCTGGCGCATCTTCCTCGGGGGTCTGCATGGCTTCGAGTTCCTCGCGAAGCTCGGGCCGCTCGTCCGCAAGACGGGACATGGCGTTGGCCATGACGAGTTCCACATCTGTCACCCCCTCGAGTCCCGATCCCTCCGGCGCGGAGAACTCCAGACTAGCTTGCGGATCGATAGCGGAACCGGCGGAACCGGCGGAACCGGCGGAACCGGCGGAACCGGCGGAACCGGCGGAACCGGCGGAACCGGCGGAACCGGCGGAACCGGCGGAATCGGCGGAATCGGCGGAACCGGCGGAACCGACAGTTCCAGCTTCTCCACCGGCCGTCGGTGGAGAAGCTTCGCTGGCCGGGTCCGGATCCGGACCCGGCTCCGAAACTGCTTTCGGCCGTGCCGCCGCCGGATCCCTCGGCTCCGTGCTACGGCGCCGACGACCCCTGCGGGCAGGCTTGGCCTCACCGTCGGCCGTCGTCCTCGACCGGGCGTCGCGCGAACTCGCAGAACGAGTTGGCCCGACTGCACTCTCGACGTCGGCGGCCGCCTGAGTACGCCCCCGCGACTTCGTCTCCGTTTTCACTTGAACGGTGCTCGCCCGGCCCTTGGAATTGCTGGGTTTTGCCGCGGACCGGCGGGAGGATCGACGCGTCGTCGCCGGCTCGGGCCCGGTCTCCGCGACGGACGCGGACTTCGCTTGCGTCGGCGCCCCAGCTGGGGGCGCCGGCGGGTCCGCCAAGACCGCGCCCACTTTGATCATGTAGTGCCCCGGCTTGGCCCGCGCGAGGACGTCGTTGTGTCCGCCACGCACCGCCGAAGTCAAGCAGCTGCGCATCGCCGTTTCGGGATCGCGGCCCACATGGGACAACAGCTTGCGGGTCACCGCAGCCTTGGCGATCGCCGAGTAATGCAGAGGGCCCGTTTCGTGGCGCAGAATCTCGATCGCCGCTTCGAGGAAGGTCATGCGTTGCCCAGTTCCGTCTCGCTTTCGCGTGCTTGCCCAGTCACCGGAGGGGAGACCGAGCCGAGTGGATATCTCGATGTGCCGCCTCGCCATTCGCGCGATCTCGTTCGGACCACTCGCCGCGGGCGACTGCCTGAACTATCCGAAAATTTGGAGGTCGTTGGCAAGTCCTGATAGCGCCGAAATCAGATGAGCGCTCGAACCCTCGGAATCCTCGTATCTGCGGCGTCAGAGGCAGCAGCGAACGACGCCGGTACGCAGGGGCATCCGGCGGACGTGCAGAGCGGCGCAGATCTCGCGCAAGCTTTGGAGGATCTCGGACACCGCGCGCGCCTGGTACCCATCGACGAGGCCCTCGACCTGGCCGTGCCGGCCCTCAACATCGACGCGTGCATCGTGGCCCTCCATGGGCCTTTGGGCGGTAGCGGTCGGGTCCAAGCCAGGATCGCCGAGGCTCGCCTGCCCCACTGCGGACCCACCTCCCAACAGGTCGAGACAGCGTACGACAAGTGGCGCAGTCGAGAGATCCTCCGCTACCACAATCTACCCGTACCACCCTCGATACGCGTGACCTCGGGCGCTGTCCTCGCGGACAGGTCGTTCGAGGGTCTGCGGTGGCCGTGCGTGCTCAAGCCGCGGCGGGCAAGTTTTGGGGAGGGGCAGATCCGTATCGATACCGCGTCGGAGCTCGAGGTCGCGTTGCGCCACCGCTCGCATCCCGCCCCCTCCCGCGACCTCATCTTGGAGCGCCACATCGAAGGCGCCGAGATCCAAGTCGTCCTGCTCGATGGTCGCGTGGTCGGATCCATGCAGGTCGACGGCGACCAGATGATGACGCCGCCCCAGCTCGGTGACACCCGCATCTCGGGCCTCCACAACCTGGCACTGCGCGCCGCACTCGCGCTCTCGCTGCACCGCGGGATTTGCCGAGTCGATGTGCTTGTCCATCCGCGCGACAACGAATTCATTCTTGAGGTCGAGCCCGTGCCCCCACTGCACCGCGAAAGCGTGGTTGCACGGGTGGCGAGGGCGGCAGGTATCTCCTATGCGGGCCTCGTCCAGCACCTTCTGGGTGCGGGCGCACAACGTCCGCAGCCCGCTCCATCGCCGTCGCTTTCGCCGGCGATGGCCGTCTGAACCCTACGCCAACGCGGGCCGCGTGTCGCCCTTACCTGCACCTGCACCTGCACCGACTCGACTCGCCTGGCTGGGCATCGGACTGCTGACCGTTGTGGGCCCGTGGTGGGCCGATGCCTCGCTTCGGGCATCACTCGCCGACACCGCCGCGCCACGCTCGACGGACCGGCAACGATTCGACATCGACCTAGACGCCACGGGCTTTGAGTTCGGCCCCGCAACCCTGACCCGATCCGGGATCACAGCCCGAGCGGGCCGAACCCGCGTGCAGGCCACCTGGCGAGGCATCGAGGTGGACATCACCGCATTGCGGGTGAGCGCAATGTCGGGCCCGCAGCGCCCGCACGTACCCGCCCCAGCCCGCACGCCCGTGCCGGCGATCGAAGCGAGTCGCCGAGCCGGGACGCGCGCTGAGGTGAGGCCCCACGCCACGACGCTTCCCGACCTGCCCATTCCCATCCTGGTGCACACCCACGGTCGCGCCACCGTCGCGGGTTGGCATCCGATCACGATGACGGCCATCAACCCGAGCTTCACGCTGCATCCCGGCCGACGCTGGCAAACCGAAGGCTCGGCCGAGGTCACCTGGGCCGGCCACCGGGTCGCTACGATCGACGCGTTCGCGGCGGCCGGTACGGCCGATGGCCTCGAATTCACCGCGTCGGTGCGACCCGTGCAACAGACCGAAGCGGTCGAACTGGCCGGACGCCACGCTCACGGCCGTGTGAGCGTCACAGCGCGGACCGGCGACGGTGTATTGAAAACCACCATCGTGCGCGAGGAGTCGCGCACAGCCTACCAAGCGCACGTCACAGCCGACCAGTTCCCGCTTCGCAGCCTGTACCCAACGGACATCGGTCTCCCGCGCTCGCTGCTCCGCTCGATCCGGGACGCGCACCTGTCAGGGTCGTTCCGCGCACGCCTCGCAGGAACGGAGCTCGACCTCATTTTTGAAGGCACGACCATCGAGCGCGCCGCGATCGAGCATCGTGCCCTGGCCAGCGGGCCCGTCGAGTTTGGGAAGGTCGGTCTCGAGGGAACGCTCCACTGGGACACGCACAATCTCTCGGGACGCCTCGACCTCTCCCACGACGGCATCGCGGTGCACACCGAGGGCACACTCGACGCGTCTCAGCTCGAACTCGCGGTCACCTTGGAACCAACGTCCTGCCAAAGGTTGATCGACGCGACGCCGGCAAGCCTTGTCCCGCTGCTCGCAGGCATGCGCGCTGAGGGCCACATGACGGCCCGCTTCCAACTCGCGTTCCCACTCGCCGCAATCCGCAGGGCGCCGCCCGACGACGAGGAGCCGCACCCAGCCGCCGGAATCCTCGACGTCGACTTGCCCTTCCTCGACAACTGCCGCATCACCGCAGACCCGCCCGACGTCGACCTTGCAGCACTCGCCGGGCCGTACCGTCACCGTTTCGTCTTGGCCGACGGCGGCGCGACCTCGCGCGTCATGGGGATCGAATCCCCCTCCTTCACGCCCCTCAACCGGATCCCCCACATCGGCCGGGCGTTCGTCATCCTAGAAGACGCTCAGTTTTGGACCCACGATGGCTTCGATCGCGATCAGATGGCGCGCGCGTTCTGGCACAATCTTGGCCGAGGTCGCATCTCTCGCGGTGCGAGCACCATCACCCAACAAACCGCACGAAACTTGTGGCTAGGGGGACAAAGAACACTGAGCCGAAAACTCCAGGAAGCCGTGCTCGCATCGCGCCTTGAGCGGTCACTGCCCAAAAAGCGCATCTTGGAACTCTACCTCAACGTGATCGAACTCGGCCCGGGGATCCATGGGGTTCGAGATGCTGCGCGCTACCATTTTGGGCGCCACCCCAAAGACCTCAACCTTCTTCAGGCCCTGCACCTCGCAGCGCTCGCGCCCGCACCCGTCACGTTGAGTCGAAAGTGGGCATCCGGCAAGACGAATGCCGCATGGCGCAGAAACCTTCGGGATCAGATCCGACGCTTGCGCCGGCATGGGATGATCACAAGACAAGCGGAAGCAGAAGGGCTACGCGCAACACTGCAGCTCCGCGCCCACACCGAGTCGAACAGGCGACCCGTAGGCGACCCATAGGCGGCAGCCAACGACCGCCTACACCCCCACAAACAAGCGAGCGCCGAAGGTATCGGAGAGCTCTGCGCGATCGAATATTCGACGCGCCGCAGCTGCCACGTCGTACTCGACCCGGCGAAACTCGAACAGGTTTTCGTCGCTGTCGTAGACCGTGTAGCCCGCCCTCGGGTCCTGATCGCGTGGCTGGCCCACCGAGCCTACCGAGACGACATAACGAAACCCCGGCCGCAAGGTGAACTCGCGCGACACAACCTCGTAGACACGCGTCGGTGCGATGGCGAAGGCCTTGCACAGGTGCGAATGACCGATGAGCGTCAGTTTGCTCATACCCTCCCAGATCGGAAGGCAGGTCTCGGCTTGTTCGACGTTGAAGATATAGTCGAACTGCTCGATCCTAACCGGAGAACCGTGGCAAAAATGCACGTCGTCCCCACGCACCTCGTACGGCAACCCCTCAAGCCAGGCCCGGTTCTCGTCACTGAGGATGGACGCGTGCAGGTCCAAGGCGTCGCGCGCCGCTTCGTAGTAGTAGCTGTAGTCCATACGACCCGCGACGGCGGCATCGTGATTGCCCAAAATCGTGTGGCGCGCGCGACTCCGGATCAAATCACAGCAGCTGTTTGGGTCGGCCCCGTAGCCCACCGTATCACCGAGACAGACAACCTCGTCGATACGCTGCTGATCGAGATCCCGAAACACAGCGTCGAGCGCTTCCTGATTGCCATGGGTGTCACTGACGATGCCGTATCGCATGATTCGGGTCCGCTTGGAGGAGAGGGTGCCATCGTCGGGCAGAAACGCCAGCATAACACGACCGCCGGCTTTGGACGCGCAAAGCAGTGGCGGAGACGGTCGGGGAAATGGGGAAGATGTGGGACACCCGCGACCGCCAAGCACGGGGGAGAGCTCGCCCTTGCGCGAGCTCCACGGTCGCGCAGCGGAGGGAGCGGCAAGATGATCCCCACGCCAAGCCGTAGGGCGACGCCGCCGACACGATCGAAAACGCCCCGTCGACGCGCGCCCGTCTTCCGCCCCGCGATTCCGCGAGGCTCGTACGCCGTGTGAAGCTGTGCGAAGCTCCGCCTCCCGACGCGCGTTGCCTCCCGCGGCGGGACTAGCGCCATGACCGCACTCGTCTGTGACCCGCCCCGCCTCGTCTCGCAGCTGCGCACCTCTTTTTGCGAGCAAGTGGCTCGCGCGTTGGACTGGGAGCTCGATGGGACCACCACGTCCTTGGCCGTGGCCGATCACTACCTCAGCCTCGCCCGCGACGAAGTACGAGAGCCCATCCTCACGTTGTTGGCCGTCGGCGCTGGAGCGTACTTCGGGGAGATCGTACGCAGCACGATGGGGGCGCTGTGGCTCTCGGACGGCCAGAATGCCCATCGCCTCCGACTCTTGCTCGAGCCCCAGTTCCTCCACTTCGCCCCGGTCGATCTCGCCTTCGAAGCGATCATCGCCGATACGCCACAACCCGACGACCCCCGTTTGGCCCAGGCGGTACCGTTCGACGCCAGTTTCCAGATCCTACGCCCCCCGAGTCCGAGCGAGGCGCGAAGCGGGGAAACCGCAAGTCCCGACGACGCGAGCTGGGTGGACACCCGGCTGTCGGAGCTCGCCCCTGTACCTCAAGCCCAGTACTACAGCCTCACCGGCCGATACGAGACACTGGAGCTCATCATCGAGCTCCTCGCCACCCGCCACCAGGCGGAGGGTCGTCGACCGCGTGCATACACCCTCGAGGACTATATCGAAGCACTGAACGGATAGTCGCCCCGCCGCGCTTCCCCACGACACCCCGTGCCCCACGCTCGGATCCGGCGCACCCCGGCCGGAGGCGGAGAACTTGTGCGGCCCCTCGCACCCTCTACCGGCGTCCGCGGGTGTACACTTGCGCGGGTGCTGGCAGTCCAGCAGACGGCGTTGCAAACGGTTCTGTGCCGCCTTCAGCGGGTGCCGCCGCGCGAGAAACCCTTGCGAGCGGTGCTGCTCTACACTTGTGCGCACTGGCATCGACTCGCCGGCGAAGACGATAAGGCGGTGGCACGGCTCGAACAGAGCCTGGAGTTGATGCCCCACCTCAGGCCTGCGCTCAGGCTGATGGCCGACATCCACCTCCAACGCGGCGAACTACGAGCTGCGATCACCTACCTCGACGAGGAGATCCGCTGCACACAGCATCCAGGCGAAGCGGGCGCCCTCTACCGAGAACGCGGCCGCCTCCTACAACGCCACGACCGTGACCTGGACCCCGCCTCGCAGTGTTACCGCGCGGCGTTGCATGCTGCCCCCAAGGACTGGGCCTCGCTGCGCTCTCTGACCCAGCACGCCGCTGGCATCGGCGATCACACCGCCCTTGAGGCATCCCTGGCGCAACAGCTCGCCGCCCTCGACGACCCTCAAAGTGCCGCGAGCGTGCTGCGGGAGTTGGCTGCGCTCCACACGGGACCCGGTGGCGACCTCGCCTCCGCAGGCCGACACCTACTCGCCGCCTTGTCCATGATCCCCACCCACGCAGGTCTCCTCGCGGACCTCGAGCGCGTCGCCGAACATAGTGGCGATCACGATTTTTTGATCGAGGCCCTGGAGCGCAGTGCGATCCCGGCGGGCCCCGCGAGTACAGCCGCGCTGGCAAGATTGTGCCTGCTTCTGCCGGACAACGACCCCTCTCCCACGACCCTCAAGCTGTTCACCGCGTATGCCCACGCACGACCCTCTGTCCTCAGCGGCTGGCATCTCCTGACGGACCAGGCCGTACGTCGAGGGGACTACGCAACGGCTGTTGAGGGACTCGGTGGCGCGCTGGACTGCATGGAGAGCGACGACGCGCCCGGGCGTGCGCAAGTGTACTACCGCCTCGCCCGCCTCTCGCTCGAGCACCTCGACCGAGTCGAGGATGGCCTAGCTTTCCTGCGCAAGGCCCTGCGTTGCGACCCGACCCACCGCGTTGCCTATCTCGACCTCGCGGAGTTGCTCGAAGCACGGCAGGACTGGGGGGCGCTCGCCGAGCTCGTTCGACAGCAGGCCGAGCTCGCCGACCCTGCGGAACGCGGGCCGGAGACGGTGGCCGACGCGTACACGCGCGCGGCGGCCATCCACCTCCATCGCCTCGGGGATGCGCCTCGTGCGCGTGAGCTCATCGAGCGCGCGCAAAGCGTCGCCCCGCACTATCGGCCGACCCGCGACCTCATGCCCGTCATCTTGCGAGCATTGGGCACCAGACAACCGTTGACGGCGCTGTATGAGGACGAGCTCGCCGAGGCAGATCACCCCGCACGCAAAACGTCGATCCTCGCACAGTTGGCCAGGATCGCACTCGACGAGCGCGACCCCTCACGCGCACTGGGCCATCTGGCCAAGCTGCTGCAGCACGAGCGCCATCACGGACCTTCGAACCAGCTCGCCGTCTGGATCATGACGCACAGCGCGGGCCACGTGCGCCCTCGCCTTCGCCTCACCCTCGCTGAACTCGCCCACGCCCCAACTCCGGGTCGTCGGGCTTTTTTGTCCCACCGCGCAGGCCAGATCGCCACGTCGGAAGGCAACGTCGAAGATGCGATCACGCACTTCTGCAGCGCGATCGAAGCAGAAGACGACCATCTCGGCGCAATCGCCGAACTCGACGATCTGTATCGCGAAACCCACGCCCGTACGGCTCGCCTCACCCTCCTCGCCAAGCGCGTCCTCTACACCAACTGCCGCAACGAGCAGGTGTACTGCCACCTGGAGCGAGCGATGATAATGGCGGACCACTCGGCGGAGCGGGATGCGGCGATCGATGAGGTCGACGCCGTATTGGCCACCGTACCCAAACACCCGATCGCCTTGTACCTCGCACAGGATCTAGCCGCCTCAGCGCAGAACTGGCCACGTCACGTGCAGCTTCTCGAGGACCGCCTCAGCCTCGCATCGCGACCCAAAGCTCGGGCCGTGCTCCAGCTCGCGGCGGCGTGCACCTACCGCTATCACCTCCACGATCCCGACGCTGCTTTCACGGCGCTAGAGCAAGCGTTTCAGTCGGACGGAACCCTGTCCGTCGTCTGCCAATGCTTGGCCGAGGCCTACTTCCGTCGCGGCGAGATGTCCCGTCTCGCATCGTTGACGGACGGCAACCCCGACCTCCAAGGCATACTTCCCCACGTCTGGGCGGCTCCCCCCACCGTCCAAAGCGACGAGACACTGATCGCCTCTTTGCCTCGCCTGCGCCTGGCTGTAGCGAACGAAACCGGTGACACCGTGATTCACCGGCGGTTGCTCAAGGGTTTGCGCGCGGCGGGGAACTACGAAGAGTACGCCGAAATGGCGACGCGGTTCGTCGATCGGCTCGAACGGGCCACGGTTCCCGCGACCCAGCGAGCCCGGTTCATGTTCCTTGCGGCACGTGCAGCCGAGGCGGCAGGCGCCTGCGTGGTGGCAAAGCGGTTGTGCGTGGCGACGCTCTCGCTAGACCCCAAGTTCGGTGCCGCCACGGAAGCGCGGCAGCGCATCGATGCCTCGTGCCCCCGCACCGCCTCTGCTTGTCGGACGGCGGCCGGGTCCGAGTCTGAAGGTCTGTTCGCCGCGCTGCGGGACCGTATCGCCGACGCCACAGGGACCCACGCGATCGCGGACGCATGGGTCGAGCTGGGGATCGCGTTTGATGCCGCGGAGAACTTCGGCGCGGCCGCAGCAGCCTACGCACGGGCGCTCGAATTCGCGGAGCGCCACCCGGTAGCTCGGGCCCTGCTGGCGGAAACACCCGACAACGGCACGCCCGTGCCGCAGCTCGCTGCCACGCTCAAGGGTTGGCTCGCGGAGCCCCTCGCGCCCGCCCTCAGAGGTGCGCTCCTCTACGAGCTGGCCCGGTGCCAGCCCGAGGCGACGGCCCGCGCCACGTTGGCAGAGGCCGCGCGAATCGATCCGAAGCAGCCCACACTGCTATGGGCGGCCATCCTCGCCACGGACGACCTCGACGACGCCCCTGCCGCCGCACGTCACTACGCATCGCTCGCCCAGGTGACCGAACATGCTCCGGCCCGCGGCCTGTGGGCCGTGTGTTCCCTCCTCGCGGCGGGCCACGCCGCCGTCCCGCCACCAAGCGCGACCCGCGACGTGTTGGCTGTCGCAGCGAACGACGCCCTCCTCTACGAGACCTTGCCGGCGTTGGCGGCCTTGCCCGGCATGATCGACCGCACCTTGGACCGCGCCTTCGGTCCCGAGCACCCCCGTGTTGCCGAGCTCACGCGCAATGTCGAACAAGCGCTCGAGTCGGCCTCGCAGTCCGTCGTGATCCGGGAACGACTGGCTCGCCGCCGGATCGACGCCACCCGCCCCGACGCCACCCTCCCCGCCCCTTCCTCCGCCCCGCGCGCCATCGCCGATCTTGAAGGCGACCTTCGCTACGTTCGCCTGCACCTCGGATCCTACGTGTGGGCCCACCGCCACCTCGCGCGGCTATACAGCGAACGTGATGACCGTGCCTCTCTCGTCGATACACTGCGGGGCTGGGCGGGGCAGGTCGAGGGCGCGGAAGCAGGTCTGATCTACGACCGCCTCGGATACGCGTTACTAGCAAACAATGCGCCGACCCAGGCCGCCGCCGCGTTCGAGCGAGCCGTAGGGTACCGGCCCGACGAGTTCGCCTACGTTTCTCGGCTCGCTCAAGCCTATGTGGGAGACAATCGCCGCAAGGATGCCGTCCTGCTCCTCACCCGGTACGCCAACATGGCCGACGACCCCGCGATGCGAGCAGCGGCACTGCGGGAAGCTGGCTGGCTCGCGGGCACCGATCTCAACTGCAACACGCTTCGGACCGACAGCCTGGAACAATTGGTCGTGCTCGAGCCACACGACTGGGCCGCTTCCTTCGACGTCGTAGAACGGCTGCGCGACGAGGGCACACCACAGCGTCGGATGACCTGTCTGACTCAACTCGTCGAACACCTCAGCGACCCCATCGCTCGCACCCCACTGCTCGTCGAGCTGGCGGTGCTCCAACTTGATGACGCCCTCGACTCACAAGCAGGCGAACGATCACTGCGCCGCGCACTCGACCTGACGCCCGGCTACGCGCCGGCCTTGCGCGCCCTCGACCGCGCCTTGCGACGACGCGACGACCCGGCTGCACGCCTGGAACTATGCGACCCAGAATACGACCCCCTCACCGATCCCCTCACGCTCGCACTGCGTGGGGCAAAGATCGCGGCGAACCATATCGGCGATACAGATCGATGCGCCGTCTATCTAGAGGCAGCGTACGATGCCGATCCGTACAACGATTCGGGCCGCAACGAATTGCTGGGGAAGCTGGTGTGGAAGGGTGGGTCGGAACGTGCGTACGCCATTTTGAGCGCGCACGACCCCGACGGCGGCGTGGCTGCGGAAGCGGACTACCACTACCAGCTAGGCGTGCGTGCCCTCGCTTGCAGCAACGACGAAAAACCAGATCCGGCCCTCGCTATCGAGGCCCTCGATCACTTCCGAGCGGCGATCGCCATCCAACCTGAGCACGATCTCGCCTTCATCTCCGCGGAGAAACTACTGATCAAACACGGCGACGATACCAATCTCATCGCACTCTTGGAGACCGCCGCCGAAGCCTTCGAGGGAGCGATGCTCGTGCGCACGCTGGTGCAGCTCGCACGACTACATGCTCGCCTCGGATCGGACGACGACAAAGTCCGGGAACTCTACAACCGCGCGTACCGCCTCGCGCCAGGTGATCGCTTGCTGCTGCACGAATTCGAGTACTGGGCGCGTCAACACGGGGAGCACACTCTCGTGGCCGAGCTGGTGTGCGAGCGGGCCAAGCGAACCCAAGATCAAGCCTACGCCGCCGCCCTCTATCTCGAGGCAGCCGAGTGTTCGCTCGAAAGCGGCAACTCTGCGCATACATCACGGGCCGCGACGGCGGTACTCGACGCGTTGCGCCTGATCCCAGGGGAACCGCACTGTCTGCGCCATCTCGATCGACTGCTCGATGACGCCGAGCCCAGCATGGATGTGTGCCGCGCCGTGAGTGCCCGCGCGCTGCGAGCCCAGTCGCCGGCCGAGCACGCCGTCTTTTGCATGGAGAGCGGAGAACTACTGGAGCGCGCCGGAGCCACAGAGGAGGCACGAGGGGCCTACGGGGCCGCTCGATCGGCCCTGCCGGGCCTCCTGGTGGCAGAAATGGCCCTGCGTCGCCTCGACGACGGGGCCCAAGTGCCCTTCTTGCACTCCGTGGATGCCGATGCCATCCCCGAACAACCGACCTCCGACCGACCCCCGTCCAAACGAGCCAGTGATACCTCACTGCACGAACTCATGGACCTGGCGCGGGACGCTTTCATCCGACTGGGGAGTCAGGCCTCCGACCACGAAGCGGAGGCCGCCCTGACACCGCTGCGCGCCGTGCTGGAGGCGGACCCCGATCATCACGATGCCCTCTCGCTCACCCGTGCGGTCAGCGAGCGCGTGGCGGATCGCAGCACCGCGATGTCCGTATTGGCCACCGCCTTCCCCCTGCTGACCCAAGACCCCCTACGACATGACATCGGCCTGTTGCTCGCCGAGTTCCACGGTCCCGGGTCCACGTCCACCGCGTTCCTCACAGCCGCCCTCGCGGCACAGCCAGAAAGTACACGCGCCCTACTGGCACAGGTCCACTGTCACCAGCAAACGGGGGAGGACGATGAGGCGATCGCAACCGCCGAACGCATGCTCCGTATCCTCGTGTCGGCCAAGCCACAAGTCGTGGACGATCGCCTGCGATTGGTCCGCGTGCTCGGCGGGGCCGACACGACCCGTACCGCCGCGCTGTCCCAGATCGATCAACTCATCGCAACGCACCCAGACGATGCCCGTGCCGTCTTGCTCAAGGCCGAGCTCTGCGATCAAGACGGGCGCCTACAGGAAGCGATTGCGCTTCTCGAGGGACTGGCGTCTCGGACCCAAGACCCGACACAACTCCACGACCTGCTCGTCGATCAGGTCGAGCTACTGATTCGATCCGGTGATACCGGAAGCCAAGCGCAAGCCGCAATCGAGCGGGCCACAGAGCTGCAACCGGGCAATACTCGCACGCTCCGGCGCCTGATCGAGATACTCGAGGCCAACGGACACGAAGCGCGCTTCGGTCGTTTCCTGCCTCAGATGCACGCTGCCTTGCTCAACCGAATCGAGCAGGGTGCGCTCGACGTCGGCGATATCGCGCTGCTCGAGCGCCTCGCCCAACCCATCGACCCGGCGCTGGCCCATGCCGCAGCCGTCGCCCACTTCGCGTTCGAGCCATCACGGCAACCTCCCCCGGGCTCCGGACGCGTGGCGGCAACGAAGCGACTGCAGCGAATGCTCAGCGGGCGTGAGTTCGAATCTCGACTTCTCGCCGCAGGGGAGCCCGCCCCGCTACACCGGCTGATCAAGGTATGCGACGAGTTATTGGGCGGTCTGCTCGCCGAGTTTTCGGTACTCGGCGGGACAGATGCCGTCGCCTTGCCGGTTCACTCGGCTCCGAATCGGATCCGCTCCGTCGTCCACGCTTGGCTCGAAGCGGCTGGAGCCTCGCGACTCCCCCTGCTCGCCTGCAAGACCCAACAAACGGCCCTCCTCCTACCTGGCGATGCTCCCGCCTTGCACGTGAGCGAAGACCTCTGGCTCAAAGGCGACGTAGCAGCGTGGCGCGGCCTGAGTGCCATCGCCATTGCCCGATGGCTCGTGTGCCCGTCCGGGATCCGATCCCTGCCGCAGCCGGAGTTGACGGCATGGCTGACGGCATGTTTCGAATGTGCCGACGTGGCCCATGCCATCCGGGATCAGGCCGACCCCGAACGCGTGGCCGGTTTGGTGTCGTCCCTGACGAAGACCATCACACGACGCAAGCGTCGTTCGCTCGCCGCCGCATGCAAGGCAGCGGCACATATCCCGATCGTCCCGGAAGCAGTGGCACGGGCCACACTGGCCACGGATCTCCGCCTCGCCACACTCCTCACGGGACGTCTGGGGGACTGTCTCTACGCCGCCGCGCTGCTCGACGGCCAGCACCTCGGCCCCTTGGTCCAGCGCGTGCGCGACAGCACCGCGGCCCGTTCCTTGCTCGTATTTGGGCTCCGGTCCGATATGATCGAGTTGCGCCGGCTCGTGCGCGACGAGGCATGATCATCGTTGTAGACAACAAGGTCACCGCCGCCGAGCACTGCCTGGGTGACGTCGGCGAGGTGATACTCGTGGATGCCTCCCAAATTGATCGCGGCCTGCTCCTAGACACGCGCGCCACCGCCCTGGTGGTGCGGACGGCGACGCGCGTGGACGACCGGCTGCTCGCGGGCACGGCGGTACGGTTCGTAGGCACGGCAACCGCCGGCGTGGACCACATCGACACGACTGCGCTCGCCAGACGCGGCATCACGCTCGCGGATGCGGCGGGGGCCAACGCCGCCGCAGTGTGTGAGTATGTGCTGCGCACGATCTTCGAGCACACGCTCCACCCCGCCCCGAAGCACGGTCGCGGCGAGCGCAGTCGCGGCGACGTGGACGACTCGCGGGCGCGCCCACTGCACGTGGGCATCGTCGGCTACGGCCACGTCGGGCGACGGCTCTCCACGTCGCTTCGAGGCATGGGGGTCACGGTCGCTATCTGCGACCCTCCGCTGGCCGAGGCGCACCGCTGCGCGCGGGGCTTCATCGATCTCGACGCGATCTTTCGCTCGTGCAACGTCGTCAGTCTGCATGTGCCACTCACTTCCAGTGGCCGCCATCCCACGCACCACATCGTGGATGGCCCGAGGCTTTCATCCTGGTCTATCGACAGGCCGTTGCTGATCAACACCAGTCGCGGAGCGGTACTCGACACGGACAGCTTGTTCAACAGAGACCTCCGACACATTGCATTGGCCCTCGACGTGTGGGAGGGCGAGCCAGACGCGATCCGCTGGGCTCTTCTGAGCCAACCCGGCCTCCGCATCGTACGCGCCAGCCCACACATCGCCGGATACTCGATGCAGGCCAAGCTCGCCGCAACCCTGCGGATCCGCCGACAATTGCTCCGCGACGCGGGCCTGGAGAAGCCGGTGTATCCAACGTCGTTTCCTACTATCTCGTCGCGCCCACCCCCGCCGATCGAGATCGATCTGAGCGGAATCGTGTGCGCCCACGAAGCGACGGCGCGGGTACTCGCCCGACTATGCCCCGTCGAGGCAAGCGATCGCCTCTTCCGCGCACTGGCCCAGCGACCCCCGCCGGCCCAAAGCGAGGGGTTTCACCGTCTGCGACCGTCCACGCCGAACAGGATCGCACTCGCAGGACGCCGCGTCCTGCTGCGGAACCGGCGGGCGAGCGCGGACCTTCGGGCTCTCCTCCGACATTTTCGGTGGCTTGGAACGAAGATCGAGGACATAGCGAACCACCCGGTGCAAAATGCCTAGCGTGCCCGTGCTCCCGACAATTCCACCGCGACTAGGGCTGTGTGTCTGCGTAGCCGTGGTCTTCTTGGTCTTGGCAAAGACGGCGGCCGGCCGCGCCGAGGCACAGGACACGCTCACCCCCGAGATCGTCGAGGTATTCCCGCACGACAGCTCTGCGTTCACACAGGGGCTCATCCTATTTGAAGGCGATCTGTACGAGAGCACCGGACAGTACGGAGCGTCCGCGGTCCGACGTGTGAGCCTCGCCACCGGAATCGTACTCGACTCGACAAGTTTAGACGCCGGCTACTTTGGCGAAGGCCTCGCCCGCGTCGACGATCGCCTCATTCAGCTCACCTGGAGAGCTGGCGTGGCCTTCGAATACAACCTTGCCCTCGAATTGCAACGTGAATACACATATGAGGGAGAAGGATGGGGTCTCTGTTTCGATGGGCATCGACTCGTGATGAGCGACGGCAGCGCCAGCCTGTTTTTCCGGGATCCCGACACCTTCGAGCGCACCGGATCAGTCGGCGTAGTATGGGACGGAGGCCCACTGGGAAATATCAACGAGCTTGAATGTGTCGACAAGCTCGTCTACGCCAATATCTGGCTGAGCGACACCCTCGTCGCCATCGACCCGGCGACGGGTCAAGTAGAGTTCGAGATCGACGCGTCCGGTCTTCTCACACCCGAGGAAGCGACGGGCGCCAACGTCCTCAACGGGATCGCGCGCATCCCCGGATCGGGGCATGTCCTCATCACCGGAAAATACTGGCCCAAACTCTTCGAAGTCCGCTTCGATGATGACGACGATGACGATAGCGATGACGATAACGATAGCGATGATAACGATCCCCTTCCTCCGACTTCCTCCGACTCCGGCACCGTTTCGGATCTGGATCCCGGCGGCACAGCGGATCCCTCAGCGGCCCCGAGGGTCCAATCCTGCGCCTGTGGCCGCGCGCCTCAAGGTGGCGGCCTGGCGTGGCTGCTGATCCCGATCTCGCGCATCCGAAGAGCGCGAGTGCGCCGCACGCCACGCGATCGCGGCGTGCCTCGACTCGGTACGGCGGCGCTGGCTCCGTGGGCCACCGCCAGAACCGGCCCGCACGTCCGAGCGCACACCCGCCCCGGGTCGTTGCGGGCCACTTCATGAGCGCTCACCTCCGTTGGCGCTATGCTCGCGGCGCGTGCGTACCC
>JAZGFE010000093.1:0-8183 GCA_036479215.1 Nannocystaceae bacterium
AGAACCAAAGCAGCGGCGACACGCTGGGCGGGGCTTCTCGCGGCGTGTTCCCGTCTCGACCTTGTCTGTGCGTACAGCGTGGCTAGCGAGGGATGAACAACTCAAGCTGCTCCGCTGCTTCACAGCGCTCGACCGATGGTGGGGGTGGCCCGCGCGTGCCACATCCGCTCCCGCGCACGCGCGGCTTGGCACAGGTTCCGGCGTCATCGAGGTTTCGCCCGACCTCAGCAGCGTCGCCTCCGGTCTGTCCCGCAGCTTCGCGTGCTTCGCGGACTTGTATCTCCCTGCGCGGGTCAAGCAACACCGCGATGCGAGCGGGGTCGACGACGGCCTCGATGATCTTCAGCGGCCCTTCGCACAGGGGGCACCGCATAAGGTCGACGGAGAAGACGCGGGCGAGGAGGCGACGCCAACTTATCCGTCTGGGTGCGGGTGGCACGTCGGAGTGGACTGCGGGGCGCTTGAAGCCGGTCCTCGGGTCGAGCAAGGCGAGTTGCTCGATATTGAGTTCGGCGTGACGAGAGCACTTTGATTTCCAAGCGCGTGGCCGCTTTCGCCTACGACCCGTCGCGCAGCGGGGAAGCGGCCGAAAGGCTGATCGGAACTGGCGACGGCAACCTTTGCGTGGACGGCTACTCTGGCTACGTCGAGTCGACGCGGGACAATCGTACCCGAAGCGGCTGTTGGGCTCACGCACGGCGCAAGGTGGTTTTCGAGTCACGCAGCTCGGCCCCCGACGCCGACGAATTGCTCGACATGATCCGCGAGCTGTACAAGGTCGAGCGCGACGCCGCGAACGACGAGGTCCTTGGCTCAGCCGAGCATCTACAGAGTCGACAGGAGCAAAGTCGCCCGGTCCTTGGCCGGATAGACACGTGGATCGCCGAGCGCCAGTGCAGCACACCGCCCAAAATCCGCTGGGGCAGGCGATGACCTACATCGTTAACCAGCGCGAGCCCCTGCATCGATCTCTCGAGGACCCAAAGATCCCACTCGACAACAACCTTGCCGAGAGACATCTGCGCTGCATCGCCATCGGCCGCAAGAACTTTTTGTTTGCCGGACACGACGAGGGCTCCCAAAACCTCGCCGTGCTCCAGACCATCGTCTCGACTTGCCAGATCCACGAGGTGAATCCTGAGGCGTATCTGCGTGACGTGCTCGTCCGTGTCGGACAGCCCGGCGTCGATGTGGCCAGCCTCATGCCCTGGAACTGGATCCCCGCCCACGCTGGCTGAGAACCGGTGCCTGGTGCTTCAGGGCCAGGTAATGCCCTGGGGCCTTGGCCTGATCGCTTACCAAGAAACAACAACCCCGCGGTGAGCTCACCGCGAGGTCGTCATACGACCACGAATTCGTGGCCTAAACAGTGGAGGCGCCGGGAATCGAACCATGCGCCGTCGTCTTGGAGGCCAACGATTCCGCGTAGATGGCCGTGTGCGACGGTTTGGAGTCCCATGCTGTCCCACCGCGTCCCGTCCGATTCCAGTTAACCGCCACCACACCCGCCACCAGAGTCGTCATTCTTGCGAGCGATTGACTCGGTCAACCGGAACACTCCGGTGGTCGGATTGCGATGCGGCTCGCCGTCCTCATCCGCCTGCCGCTGCATCCGTTGCGCGCGGTCTTTGGCGTCCTCGTAGAGAGGGGCGAGGTCTCTGAACTCGAAGTGCTTATCGTAGCCGGCGATGTGCTTACGCATCATCCGTTTTAGGTCATCACGGTGCTGCATCCCGGGGTTATCTTGAAAATGAAGCAATAGCCAAAGCTCGAAACACGGATTTGAGGCCACAAACTCGATACCGTTGTCGTGCGCCATCTGTCGGGCCTCGTCGAGTTTAGGGTGGTCATCTACATCAGGAAGACACCAAACCTCGTTGTACAGACAGTTGTCGTCCTTCTCTCTGTGCGCCTGCTCTTTTGCGGCTCGCATGAGTTCCTTCGCGGTTTCCACCAAGGCCCGCGGAACGCCGTGGCGATTCGAGATTTCAACTTGGACCAGCGTCGTCCGGCACTCCCGCGTGAATCCGCTGATGTACGTGGGCTCCGTGACCTTGCCCTCGCAAACGACCAAGATCCGCCTCTTCGGGGTTCGAGTCCCCGTTCGTCGTGCCGGCCGGCGTTGTCGGTCCCTCTGTCGCTTCGACATCGCTGCTTACCCCTGGGGGAGTCCAAGACCACCCAAGAATGGAATCGCCCCGTATCGGCCCTGGAGGTAGCCGCGTTCGAGGTTCTCGCCCTTTCGGGGTTTGTAGTCCGAGAGAGGGTATAGACAAGTCGCGCCGTCTTGGTCCTTCTCCGTAAGCCAAACCTGGTCCCGGCGGAGCAGGGGGTCGCCAAGCGTGGTTCCCAACAGATTCGTGTCGTGGGTGGTGAAGATAATCTGCGCGTTGCGTGGATTGGTCGAAGGATCGTTGAATCGCCTTACTAGGTGGGCGGCGAGTAGCGGGTGCAGGCTGGACTCCAACTCATCGATAACGAGCAGTCCTCCATGCCGAAGCGCTTGGAGGACCGGGTAGGCGAGAGTGAATAGCGTCTGAGTCCCGTGCGACTCTTCCTCAAGGGGCAACCAGGCGTCACCGTCGGACACTTGATGGCCGACGAGTATGCGGGAGCGTCGGTGACGAGGCGAATGCGAACCCGCATCGTCGACGAGCTTTAGATCTACGATTCCGACATCAGCCGCCCGCAAGAGGTTCAGGAACGAGGCGAGGAGGCCATCTGATTCACCATCGCTAGCATCGAGCAGCAGGGACATCTGACCTGTATCGGGGCGGCGGGCCAACAGGCGCGAGATCCAGAACTCTGGAGGCGGGTGCCGAGTCTCTCGGCGACTACGCGCCACGTTCACGACCGCTAGCTCTCTGAACCAGCGGTATACTGCCGTCAACTTCTTGTGGTGATGCTGTGCCGCCGTCGAGAGGAACAAGGCGTTCGGCCGTGTCACCTCTTCGACGACTCGGTTTTCACCAGGAAGGTGTTCTCCAAACTTGAAGTTGTCGCCATCGCGTTCAAACCATGTCTGCTTGCGCCCCTGTGGGTATGCGAACAGCCACTCCTCCGTGAAGCGCTCGTCATCAGCGACGAACCCGTACTGGTAGCGCACCGCGCCGACAAGGAACGTCACCTCAAATAGAGAAGACTCGCGGTCCTGTGAACCCCAGGCGAATGGATCGCGCGGCACTCCCTCCTCGGGCTCCCAGGACCGGTGCGATTGAGCAACAGCCGACTGCATGAAGCCCAACGCGCCAAGGACGTTGCTCTTGCCGCTGGCGTTGGCGCCGTAGAGGGCCACAGCGGGCAGGAGCGGCTTGCCCTGATCAGTCCGCGCGCGCGGCCGGTCGTCAGTCGCCTCATGAGTCGCCGCCTCAAGGCTGAGCACTTGCTCATCACGGATGGAACGGTGGTTCTGGACGCGAAACTCGATGAGCATGGCTCGTCTATGTCAGGGGCAAGGTAGCTTCAGATGCATACCTCCGCAATGTATCTGCGAAATATGGATTTAAATCGGACGTGTGCCCGGATTTACGGAGCGACAAAGCGCCCAACTCGGACGCGGCGCCCGTCGCGCTCCTTGGTCGGGGGCATGTTTCGTCCAAGGTCGCCAACGGGTCAATCCCGTTCCATGTGGGGAAGCTACGTCACGTAGCAGTCCGGATCCAGCCGATCCGGGGGTAACGGGCTGACATGGACCTCCGACCCTCCAACCTCATCCCTGTGATCGGCGAGCGCGCGATGGGCCGCGAGTACCTCGGAGTCAAGGCCGGCCGCGAGTACATCCAGCAACGCCCGCGCGCTGTGGCGGTGGTGGGCTCTGATCGACGGCGTGGATGCGAGGCCGGGGTTCCGCCGCAAAGGGTTCGAGTACGTGGGCGTTGAGATTGAGCGGACCTATGCTGTCGAGCGCCGGACAGCGATGCGCACGCCGGCGTCCCTCGTTACCCACGACACGTTCGAGTTCGAGCGATTTCTTCGCGGCCGGCCTGCGTGAAGGGACTGACCGGGCCGGTGATGCGTGAATCGATGCGCGACGGCGTGTCGCGAAGGTGATGTACGGCGACTTCGCTGGCTGTGTCGTGTCGGAGTGGGGCGCCGAGGCGGTCGGGCGACGGGACGGGAGCAAGGCGCGTTCTCGGAGCGCACCGCAGTTTGTCTTCGTTGCGTCTGCTCAGCTGCGGAGCGGATCGTGGTCACGGGTCGCCTTGGCCGAACAATGATTCGCCCGCGCGCGTGCCTAACTCGAGAGTGCTGGTGTGGACCAGTATCAAGCAGACATGGAGTCCGGAAAATGGGACTGGGACAGGACCTCCAAGAAGGGCAACCCCGTGGCTGTGATAACCGTCGCGGATGTCGACGGGCAACTCGTGAGTTTCGACAACAGACGTCTCCTCGCGGCGCAGAACGCGAAGCTAAGCAGCGTGAAGATCCAGCGCGTGGACCTCAGGGACGTCAAGCCCGGCACCAACATCACCTGGGGTGAATCCCTTGCGAAACGACTAGACTCTCGTCCAAAGGGCGGCCTGACTCGCCCAAGATCAAGCTTCCCTCCGAAGGAAGCTCCAAGAAGCCCAAGTGCGTATGAGTGAAGCATCAGCCACCGTGACGCTGCGGAGACGCGTGCTCTTAACTGGCATGAGCCGGGTCGGAGAGCGCGCAGGGTTGTGAAGTGCGCGAATTTCTGGTTGGTGTCGTGCGATTGCGCGCGTGTCTGAAAAACTGCGGAGGATCCACCGCTACTCGACAAATTTTCTGCAATTCTTGGCCGCAGGACGATTAGGAGCCTCGACAGGGGTAGGGCCAAGTGATATGGCTCCGACCCATGGGACGGGCCCGCACATTATCACCGAGTTTTTGGGTTCGACTCACTGCAGGTTTGACGCTGGTCATTGGCGCCAGTTTGCCGTTCGGCAACGTGGATGGATTTGCCCTGATGTCAAGACACGGACCCGGCCACCTGGCAGAGCTCGATACGAATCCTAAACGATTCAAAGCTTGGGATACGCCGAGTGAGGGTAAGACGGAGATTACTTGGAAAATCGATGCGGGTTTGGATGTGTGGTTGACCCCTCCACTGCGGGAGGCTATAGAGGCGAGTTTTGACGAGTGGGAGTTGCCGAACGCTGAGTTCTCGCTCAATCAGGATAGTGTGTTCAGCTACCGCCGTTTGGACATGGGAGGCCCGAATGTTGTTGATTTGAGATCGGTGATCGCGCATGAGGTCGGGCACGGCCTGGGATTCCAGCACGGCGATGCGGGGTGGTGGAATCCCAATAGCGGGACGGAAATGCCGTACGGGCTAAACTTCATCGTTGGGGATAGCCACAACACGACGGTCTACCGCGGGGCGCCAAGGGGCACAGAGCTGATGAATGAGGGGGCTGGCAACGGCCAGGCGAAGGGGCCGAAAGGTCTGCAATTCAGCGAATTTCAACGTCTCCCGAGCGACGACGAGACGCGCGGTCTGCTGTATATGAAGTACCATCGCACCGGAATATCTGGCAACTACCTGGCTCCCTATGGTTTTAGGCAGATTAGTACGGATTCCGCGCTGGTGGCGGATATCTCACTCAAGGCATGGACGCAGCCCCACACCGCTTTGGGGCAGGCCGAGGTCAATTCTCAAGATAGAGATGGAGGCGATTCTGAAGCAGGAGAGAGAATCTTCGATGTGGAAATTTCGCTCGATATGCTGGGCGGAGACATTGGGATCGCCTCATCGTCAACACGGTGGGAGTTCGAGAACACGTTGGGTGCGCCGGTGGTCAGCTTGATGATCTTTACGCAAGGCACAAACTCGCCTTACAGTGTCGCATCTGGGTCTTGGAGCGAGAATAGGCTTCATGGTGGCCGGCAGATTTCGTTTTTCAACGCGAATCCTGATATCAGCCGTCTCGATCAAGGCTTTTGGATTTTTGGCAGGCCCGACGCCGGGACTGTCCCAGAGAATGAGACCGTGAGTGTGGGCTTGACGCTCGATGTCTCGGATTGGACAGCCTACAAGACCCGTGCAATGCTGCGCACAGGCTGGGTGGACGTGAATCTAGGAAGGCTCAGGAGCTGGAAATATCGCCCTACTGAGAGCGATGACGATGACGATAGCGATGACGATGACGATGACGATAGCGATGACAATGATCCACCGCAGATCATTCTCCGTTCGCGGGTCCAGAGTCATGCATCCGGCCTCGTGATTCCAAATGACGATAGGAACTTGTCTTTGATGGTATGGCAGATCAAGCTCGCACCACTCAACAAGAAGTACGCGAATCTAAAGAGTCTCAACCGCGACACTCTGACGGCACTTGAGGCCGCAGGAGCTGTGACCGAGCTAAGCTTTGCGCCGGTTCAACTCGATCCCGGCGAGCGCCTGGTGTTCATCCTGGACCACGCGGACGTGCCGGCGATGTTGTCTCAGGATCCCGATACACACTACGTCGCCGTCGATCTTGAGGGCTTGGCCGAGGAGAGGCTTTTCGTTGTTGCCGAGACAGAGAGCGAAGGTACAGCCATCACCGTATTTGGCATCGTCAACCAAGATCCATACGATCCGGGTCCAGAGCGGTGTGCAGAGAGCCCCACGGTGGAGGCGTGTTGCAGAGATTACGATTGCCTCGTGGAGGGGACGAGGCACGCCGATGCATTGTTTGGGCCGTGCGTGCAACCGGATGAACGATCATGTGTTTTCGCCCACGAAGGCCAGGACTATGTCACCTTGAGCGGAGCGGAAGACGGTTTTGTGGCACTTGGAGAGGGCGACGACTTTGTGTTCGATTCCGGTGGTGGCGACACCGTCGTGCTGGGCGGAGCGGGCTCAGACAGCCTAAACCTCTATGGCGGCGAGAAGAATGTCCGAGCGGGCACCGGCCACGACTTCGTTTTCGTTTCGTCCTCCGGCGAATCCACGATCCGAGGGGATGCGGGTGACGACGCTCTCTTCGCCGACGACGGTGATGTTGAGATCGATGGCGGCAGCGGCGCTGACTATATCAGCAGCGGATCGGGGGACGATATCATCGCACCCGGCAGCGGATTGGATGTAGTGGATGCGGGTTCTGGGAATGACACGGTCCATATACGGGATATGTGTGAATATGACGCACCAAAATACTTGCACGGGGGTCCCGGTGAGGACACCTTATTTTGCCCACCAGCCGTGCCGAAGCTGAAGCGGCCGGCATCGTGATCTTGCAGTTTGAACACATTGTTGAGAACGAAGAAGGCCTCGCGCGTAGCAGCGATTGCTATGAGGACGGGTCCATTCTGCAATGACGCACAAACGCGCCATCATCTTCTGCTTTGTCGCAGCGCTCGGTCTCTCGGGCTACCGCGCAGGGGTGCGCGCTTTGGCGGTTGCGGATTCAGAACAGCTAGGCACGCAACCAATGATTCAGTTAGCCAGCGAGCTGAAAGTTGTTCGACGCAATTCAAACGCGGAACCCTCACCACCGCGCACGGACGAGCATGAGAGCGCCAACTCACAGAGCGGGCAGATGGCGACGGCCGTTGAGAAACTGGCGCGTTTGCGTGCAGAGATGGAACGCGAGGGCGCGAATGACGTTTTCCTCGCGATCCTAGACTCCCACCGTGAGCGTATTGAGGAGGCGCACCGCCGTGCTGCAACGATGGCGCTTGGTACCACCTCGCCCGAGTAGGGCGTGCTGGGCTGTGTTGTGCTTCGGCGCGGCCTGTCGCAGCGCCGTTGTCGTGTGCGACGTGGCGGACACTGCTGGTAAGAGCCAGACGAGCGAGAGCTCGACGAGTAGCGGCGAAGTGCCGTGTTCGGAGATTGACCCGATCGACGTGAAAAAGTGCAGAGAGAACGGATGTCATGACACGCATGCCGCGGATGTCCATGTCACCGACGACGGCTTCTGGGTCGACGATGTTGCTTGGCCTATCGCCTGTGAGCCACAGGATTGTGAATGGGTGGGTGAGGTGTTTCTCTGCGACGATGAGGATTCTAATCGTATGGTGCGTGTGATCGAGGACTGTGTCCCGTCCGAGGGATGGCATCGATGCACGCCACCGTAGTACAGACTCGCTGGATCGGGGGGGGCAACTTGTTTTGCAGGATGTCGACCTGGTCCAGCACCGTCGTGGAATCTGCGGTATTCCCGTCGTAGACCGAAATGGACACGGGGACGCCGTTTTCGTTGGTCATCAAGCCGTAGTTGACCTGCAGT
>JAZGFE010000094.1:0-23487 GCA_036479215.1 Nannocystaceae bacterium
TCATCGTCATCATCATCATCATCATCATCATCATCATCATCATCATCATCATCATCACCGTCATCATCATCACCGTCATCATCATCACCGTCATCATCATCGTCACCGAACGCCGGTCCGCAGGTGCTCGATAGCCCCGAGGCATCGCCGCCAGAGCACCCGTTGGACCAACTGCCATCGGGTGTTCCAGGGTCCAACGGAAATCCACCACACTCTGCGGTCGGGTTCCATGTGCCGTCTGTATCTGTACACGGTGTTATGTCGATGTTTTCACCGGATAGTTCTCCCTCCAGCCAGTCCATCCCAATGTGCATCATTGAGTAGTAGCCGCCCTGACCACAAGCCCCGCCATAAGAAGTGATACCGAACACGCGCCACGTCCCATCTTCCAGCTTCACATAAACTGGGCCACCAGAATCGCCTTGACAGCTATCTTTGCCACCACCGCCAACAAAAGCCTCGTCGTTGGCGATCGAGTTGATCGTCGTCGTGACTTCACGCTTTGTGCCGTAGGGCCCGGTGTCAGCGTTCCCGAAGCCAACGATGGTAACCTCCTGGCCTGCCGTCAGGATATCGGTCTCGCAGCCCATTAATATGGGTACAATAGGTACATCGGTAACCTCTTCACTCAACGTGCAGTACGCGAAGTCCGTACCTGTTCCGCTTCCGTTGTAGCCAGGGCTGACTTTGCACTGCTTTGTGGACACTTTCCGAGCAGCACCGCCGTAGCTCTCCCCTAGGGTCACCGTCGGGTGGCTCGTCATGCAATGGGCAGCGAAGATCAGCGCTTTGGGGTGCACCAGTGTTCCCGTACAACCATTTAGACCGATCGTCGTCGGCCAGCCGCAGGTCGGGACGTCTGTGCCACCATAGATACGCAGGTCGCCGTCCGCGAGTGCCAGGCCGGGGAGCGCGAAGACGGTGGTAGCCGCGGTCACGGAAAGAAATAGTCTCGATGCGTTGCGCATAAGAACACGAGCGTCTTCTATCGACGCACTTCCTTGCTTTGACACTCACCCGGCGTGACGCCAGTGTCAACCCGTACACGGTTAGGGCAATCCGAGCATGGCGCGTAGTGCGCATGCTCGTTAGGGCAAACTGAGCACGGCTCAGGAAATATACGTATGCTGCCCTCTTCGGCCCCGGGGGGTGGAGCGAACATCATCACGAGCCGGGCGCTCCCCGCAACCGGAGAGTCGCGGCGCCATCCAATCTGTCGTTTGGGTCTCGCGTCGGCGATCTGATGGACATCTCGCCGTGTCGATATCGCTTAGGTGAGAAGGCCCACGAAGGAGAAGACATCCGTTTCGCCGAGCTGACTCGAGGCCGATCGAGATCCCTGAGGTGGATCGTCTCCGCGGCGCGGATCGCATGGTCGTCCGGGCTCTCCATGCCTCCGCCTCGGGGGCGGAACGAGTCGCGTGCCGCCGCGCGCCTCGTCCCGTGCTGGCGTGACGCGAACCATAGCCGCACAACCTAGACGCGAGACCAGCTGGCGGCGTGTGCCGCACTGACGATGCGGGCGCCGACGACTGCAGGAAAACGCCGCGCCGGAAGTGCTGATACCTCGCTGGACTTGCCCCATGCCAGGTCGCCCGCCCATAACACCTGGCCACTTGTCCACGCAGCTCCGAAGATGATGTTTACACTGTTGAAACGCCCGGCGGTGATACCGGTGGCAGAGAGAGATGTCTGGGGTTGGCTCACTCGCGCGCGGCACCTTCTGGGCTCCGTGCGGCTTGTGATCACAACGTGGATCACCGGTACCGAGATGTCCTCCCTCGCCCCGTCCCCGGAAGCCTACTCGTCGTAGGTGCCGATCCGCTCAACTTCTTCGACATCGGCGGTGTCCTTTAGCCGCCCGGTGGCGAGTTTGTTTCACTGTACCAAGAGCTACCGAGGGGCGGTGTCTCCCTAGCCGTGGGAGCGCTTGCGGCGCCAGGCCATGGAGACGCGGGCACGAGTCTCGAGGGTGGCGAACAGGTCGAAGACCGCCCCCGTGTCACAAGGCGCGACCAAAGCCTCAAGGGGATTTTGTACCGCAGGCTTGTCTCCGCTCTCTTTCGCAGAAATCGACATCTCTCGAAGTGCTGCCGGTTTTGCAGCTCGACCTCTTGACCAGTCAAGGTTCGGCGTCGGCTGACAGGTCTGGCACCGAGCACGAGTTCGCTGGGTGCGCTCCCACTTCGTACCGCGTGACGCTGCGGATCTCGAGCGTGTTTGAGCCCACAAGGCGAGTCCTTCCTCCCCGACGATCTCGCAAGTCTGTTCGAGGCCGAGCCGGAGTACGCGCTGCGACAGAGCCGGTCGGACGATTTCCTTCCTCTACGGAATCACCGTCAGCTCGGCGGTTTCCCTGTTCTTGTGTGGCTTGGCACGCATCGTCATGGTGTTTCCTTCGGTGCACCGGAGGCGCCCGAGGGCCAACCTACTCACGGATGCGAAAGTCGTAGGTTTGCAGTACCTCGCCCGCACCGTGAGTCGCCCGCACGCCCGCGCGTCGAACTGCGCCGACAATGCAAGTATCGAGCGCGGATCCGCGGAACGGTTTGAGAACCTGTATCCGCGTGATCGCGCCGGACGCGTCAAAACGCAGATTTGCCCGAATCTTCATCCCCACCAAACCTCCCTTCTCTCGGCACGGGCCTAGTTCGATCGCCGCCAGCTGGCGCTCGAGAGCTAGCAAAGCGGGGGTCGGCACCTCGCTTCGCGCGACCGCGGGGGTCGGCGCCTCGGTCCGCGCAACCAGGGGATCAGGCGTCGGCTCCCCGCCCCGCTTGGGGGTGCGGGACTTCTTGCGGGGACGTAGCCGTCTCCGCTTTTTAGGTTGAGCGCGTGCACTCCCGCGCCCACCACGTGTGGACGGACGGGCGGGCTGCTGTGAGCGTGTTTCTGGCGGTTTCATGGCCTTCCCGCCCTCACCGACCACATGCCCCGGTCCACCACCCGCGTTCGATCCCAGCGCCGCATCGACGACCGTCGGCAGCATCGGGGGCACATCCCCTGCCTCCACGCGGCCTGGCCCCTCGCCATCTGGCCCTGCGCGACCTGACCCCTCGCCACCGGGAGACGAGGATCCCATCCCCCCCGCCTTGAAACGTCCTAGCGAAGGTTCTTGCGGGGAGCCAGACGCGGTGTGATCTGGCACAGATGCAATTCGACTGAACCCAGGTCCCCCCTGAGGCGTGCCCAGGCCGCTGCGCATCACCAATAGGATGCCACCGAGGGCGAAGAGAGCTCCGATGGCCACTTTCACCCGGCGCCCGCGTCGTCGATCCCGCCGCGGGGGCGTTTGCTCTCGGACCTGCAGCGCCTGGGAGGTCGGTGGTGGCCGTGTGGCGGTGTGTCCGAGCTGCGGCCCGCTGCGGTGATGCTGGGCAAGGAAGCACCCCATGGCATCCGCGAACGCCGCGGCGCTCTCGTACCTTTGCTTGGGGTCCTTCTCGAGCGCTTTGAGGACGAGGTCTTCGAGACCGTCGGGGAACACAGCCAAGGGATCGACCTGCGACAGGCGTGGCGGGCAATCCCGCAAATGCTGGCTGAGAACGTCCATCGCGTCGTCGGCCACAAAAGGTACCTGCCCCACCAACATCTCGTACAAGATGATCCCGAGCGAATAGAGATCACTTCTCGCATCCGTGGATCGACCACGCGCCTGCTCGGGCGACATGTAGGCTGCGGTGCCGATGAGCAGTCCCTGCAGCGTGGTCGACTGTTCGGTCGGGATGCGATCGCTCTTCGCTATCCCGAAGTCGAGGATCTTGATGGTCTCCTCTCCTGACGCATCCTGGACCAGATAGCAGTTCTCGGGTTTGATATCGCGGTGAATGACGCCAACTTGATGAGCGGCGCGCAGCCCCTCACAGCTCTGCATGGCGAGCTTCAAGGCTCGTTGCCAAGCCAGTGGTGCCTCACGCTCGATCAGTTCGACGAGTTCCTCTCCCTCAAGGTACTCCATGGCGAAGAAGGGCACCCCGGAGCCGGTGCGACCGAAATCCGTAATATCGATCACGTTGGGGTGCTTGATCCGCGAAGTGACCCGTGCCTCCGCGACGAATCGTTCGACAAGATCCGCACGTTCCGCGAAATTCTTGCCCAGGAGTTTGAGCGCGACATGCTTCTCGATCTCGATGTGCTCCGCGAGATACACCTCCCCCATCCCACCCGTGCTGATACGACGCACTATCTTGTAGCGCCCCGCGAGCAACTCGCCACGATGCAAACAATGACAGCCCGCTTCAGTCTCTTCATCGTCGCCGACAGCATCGAGTTCGGCAGCATCGAGTCCGGCAGCATCGGCCGCCTGCGTCCCTACTGTCGACGGCCCCTCCAACTGCGAAATGGAGCCCTCCGGCCGCCCGCCCGCCGGGGACGGCACCGGGAAGGGCGAACGCGGCAAGAATCCTGGAGAGGTGTCATTCGCGCTTCTCTCTCGCGCCCGGGGGGCGGTACCTCTATTATGGGGTGGCATATGAGTCACAACTACCTGTGAATGGAAGACGCGTCGACATCATGCTTCCAAGACCGGTGCGCCAAACTATGGCAGCGCCCCTAATAGCTCGATACGGATCGTATCGTTGACGAGTCCATCATACAAGGCGAGGTTACTCCAATCGTCCGCGCTCTTAAACGGCACAGCCAAATGCCCAGTGTAGTTGAGCGAAGCTGTCAGCGTGAGGGTGCCCGGCCCGAGATCGAGGGGCTCAAGCTGGCCCGTGACAGTGGTCGTGGGGTCTTCTCCCTCGGGTTTGATGGACCCGCCGACCGCATAGCTGAAGTTGCACCCCGGGAGACAACCCGGGTAGTCCAAACCCGCGTAGACGTGGGTATGCCCCTCGCCGTCGATGAAATCGGCAGCGCTGAAGCCAGGATCCACAAACTGGAAGTTGAGCGTCACAACCTCCACGTCCATAGGGTCGCTGGCTCGGTGTTTCGAGCCCGGCAGTGGTCGCAAGATCGCCACATGCGGAGCCCCATCGTCCACCCAAACCGCAGATGCGGCAGTTGCCGAGGGATTTGGATAGCGCTTGCCGTCGCTTTCGTAGGCCCACACTTCTATGCGATGGATACCGGGATCAAGCTGACCGAGCGCCAGCTCCAGCGAAACGCCCGTGTGGAGGTCGCCGCTCGTGATCGGCTCGCCAACCTGCGTATCGTCGATCCGGATCGCAAGATAGCCATGTCCATCGACACGTTCGGGACGCGGTTCATCGAGCACCAGGTCGTCTCCCAACAGGACAATCGGCAATGTTACCGGCTCCGCAACGGCGTAGCGCGTCAGGGGCTCTGGCCCAACGATTCTCAACTGCGGGCCCTTGTTGCTCGTGCAGTAACCGAGAACGCAGACGTGCTCTTCGGAACATTCGGAGTTCTCGGCGCACAGAAAAACGCCCGACGCCGAACCATTGAGCTCGGCTGTGTAACACGAAGATCCAACGCTGATCATCGCAACTACGGACGACAACAAAGGCAGCCGGCACCACGGTCCCCTACGCACAGTCGATCTCGAACGACAGGTCGCCAACATCTAAAAGCTTCCTCGAAGGGACAAGCCCGCACGCGCGGGAGTAAGCACAGGGTAGAGCCCGACGTCTGGGTTCCTGGGTCGTTTGCGGACTCCCACGACCAGCAGGGTTACGCCCGTCGCGGCAAGGACTCCCCCGGCGGCGAGCGAGATGATCTGATATTGCTCGGCGCGTCGCCCCTGCTGCTCAAAGGTTCGCGCATCTGCGAGGCTCACCGCATCGGGGTACTCGCCCGCATTGATCGCGTCGACCCCAGCACTGCGTTCTCGGGCTCGTAGGCTCGTCAGGGTGCCGGCCACACCGGCCAGAGCCGCTCCCAAACCAAGTAGCACCGACCCGCTCGCCACCCACGAGCGACCAGGCCTCGCCACAACATCTGCAGCCAGCGTTTTTCCTTCGTACGCAGCTGAGCCGGCTGGGCCAGCTATTCGAAATGCGGCAGCGGAAGGCGAGTCCGTGGACACGGACCCGGACCCAGGCGGTAGCGCGCTACCGACTGCATCCACACGTCGACGCCCCTCAATCTTGGCCTCAATGCGTCTTATCCACTTTTGCACGGTTGCAAACGCTTCGCCGTCATCTCCCGAGAGGCCCGACCGATACGCTACCAGCAAGCGATAGGCGTGGCGGAGATGCTGCACATCCTTCTCAGCACCGTACAGATCGAGCCGCGCCTGAGCGATGGCGTACAGCACCGTCCCACGGATCGCAGCGTACTGGGGGAGATCTGGAAACAACGCGTAAGTCCCCGTCCACGCCTCGATCGCGCCCTCGTAGTCCAACGTGTCGTACTTGCTCTGCCCTTCCGCGAACAGCCGCCGCGCACTCGCCTCGAACCCTGCCGACTCCGAGACCTCGCCTTGCGAGCTCTCCCCTTGCGAGCTCTCCCCTGCACCTAGTAGGGGCTGTGCCCCAGCGAGGGAAGCCGACAGCAGAAGCGTCGGCGTGATGGACCACGCGCAACGTCGCGTTAGATAGTTCATAGGGAGGCCCAAAACTCGCGGGTGTGAACCGGGAATGGCGGGAGTGTAGACATGGTTTTCCGCAGCAACAAGGCGCGACGCGCATGCAGCGGGACCAGGTGGAGACCGGGGATCTGTCCACAGCAGAAACGACGCACGCCCACTCCCACTCCCTCGCTCACACACAGCGACGACCGACGAGGTCCCCCCGACTGCAGCCAAATACGCCCATGAGCTCGAAATCGCCCCTCATCAAGGCAACGTGCGATTCCGAGCCCGCAGCGCGGTTCTCCCCCTGCGTGGTCAGCGACGCGCACGAATCGAACCCAGGCCGTGCGCGCGACGATGCACCACAGCGCGCCGATCGCCCGCCCGGACACCCCGTGCGCCCCTGCTGTCGCACACGGGTCGACGCCATCGCGTCACTGCCCACCGCACTGTCGTCACCTCCGGTTTGGTCGCGCCCCATCGGGGTACCCGCGGGCTGGGTGCCCGATGTGGCGTAGCGGCGCTGGAGTGCAGAACCGTTCAGTGTGGATCCTGCCGCCGACCGTATCGCTCCCACCAAGGAGCGACCGGTTTCTCGTCGTCGCCAACCGTCACACTCTCCCCAATCCGCGGAGTCACGACCGGTAACCCCAACTCCCGCCCAGCTCTAACGAGGCGTTCCACGGGATCCGTCCATGCATGCGCGGCCAGGCTGAACGCGCCCCAGTGGATCGGCATGATCCACGATGCACGGACGTCTCGGCCGGCGAGAGCTGTCTCTTCTGGAGTCATGTGGACGCCACGCCAAAGATCGTTGTATTGGCCGCACTCCATCAAGCCCACGTCGAATGGTCCGTACTTGGCCCCAATCTCGGCGAAGTGACCACCGTACCCACCATCCCCACTGAAGTAGACACGGTGGCGCGCGCCGACGAGGACCCACGAGCCCCAAAGCGTGGCCGCCTGGTCGTTGAACCCACGTCCCGACATATGCCGCGAAGGGGTGAGTACCACCTCAAGATCGTCGACGCGCGTCTCCTCCCACCAGTCCAATTCTCGGATTCGGTCGTCGTCGACACCCCAGTACCGCAGGTGGTTGCCGACGCCAAGCGGGACCAAGAAGAACCGAGCCCGCTCCCTCAACTTGGCGATGGTGCCGTACTCGAGATGATCGTAGTGGTCGTGGGAGATGACAACCGCATCGACACGCGGAATTTCATCGAGTTCGATGGGCACTTCATTGCTGTATCTCCTGCGGCCGGGGATCGGAACCGGTGCAGGGTAGGGACCAAAGACAGGGTCGAGAAGAAGGACCAACCCCTGCAACTCCACGATGAAGGAGGAATGACCCAACCATGTGATCCGGGTCTGATCGACGCCCAACTGGCCCACTCCCTTGGCGTCTACGGGAACCACATCGACATTCACGGGCGGCGCCAGGTTGGGATCGGGCTCGAGAAGCTCCCGCATCATCGCGCCGAGACTGTGGCAGTCGATCTTCAGCTGGAAGGGCTCAGGGTTGGTGAACACGCCGGCCTCGTAGTGACCGGTCTTGGCGTATTCGAGTTTTTGCGCCTCCGTGGGCGCCGCGCCGAACTGCGGGCTGCAGTGCACGAACAGCGGGCCAGCGACCGCCACGAAGAGGACCAGCGAGCCAGCCACAATGCCGGAGGACTTGAGGATTTTCTTCCAGCCGATGGTCACAGGCGTTTTCCGTGCAGGAGAGCCTGACCCGGCGCCGGACCGGCGCGCCGAGTGTACCAGTCGTGGCAACGCTCGACGCCAAGTTCCGAGCAGAGCTCCGTGATAAGCCCCGGTGTCGCCAAAGCCGGGTTCCAACGCCGCTGCGGGTCGCACACGTAGAGCTTCCACTAAAGTGGACCCCAGTGTCAAAACAGAATTTCGTAATTGGAGTGGAGACACCCTCGGACCTAAGCGTCAAGCGTCCTGGAGCCAACGCACCGAACGAGCGCATCGCTCGCTCGGAGACCCACCCGCCGCTCCAGATGCCGTTCGCTGCGTTCGCGCTGCGCGTCGGAAACACTGATCATCCATGATCCCGAGCCTCCCCTGACCCACGCCCATCGGGCCGTGCCACAACAGCAGCCCACCCCTCTCGCACTTCGGAGGCCTGGCTAGGCTGAAGCGACCCACGGCCACCACAATCCCGCGGACGCGCCATGATCCCGCACCAAGGCCCTTCATCGTCCGGCGCCTCGCAAACAGCGCTCGCGTTGATCTGGACGATCCGGGGGGACAAGGCCAACCCACGCCCGATCGTGGTGCCACCTCCTCGCGCCAAGATCACGGCCTGCGTCGACCCGATCACCATCAATGGCCTAAGCTCTCCACTCCCCACGCCTCTCCCCTCCACCCCTCCACCGTCGAGTGAAGTCGATCATGCGAGTTGAACCCAAAGCCCTGGTCCGCCGTCTCAACCCCACCTGCACAAAGATGCTCGAAGCGGGCGTAGGGCGGGCCGCGAACGGACAGTACTATGAGATCGTATGCGAGCATATGCTGCTCGATCTCCTGGAGGCCGAAGACGGCGACGCGGTCCGTATCCTCCGACGATTCGAGCAAGATCCGGACCGACTACGAGGTCGCGTCGCCAAGGTGCTCGAAAGCATGAAAACCGGAAACGCGGGGCGCCCCGTGTTCTCAGAGTCTCTGTTTCAGTGGTTCGAGGACGCGTGGGTCGTCGCCTCACTCACCCTCGGTGCGAACCAAATCCGCTCCGGCCATCTATTCCTCCAGTTTGTCGACCGTGGTGGCCGCTACAGCGGCGAGAACTACCCCGAGATCGACGCGATACCCCTCGCAGACCTGATGCATGGATTCGATGACCTAGTACACGACGCCCCCGAGTCCCGGCACCAATCCTCAGGTCAGCCCGCGGGAGGAGACAGCTCATCCCGTGCGGTAGCTGGAGGCGATGAGGCCCTCAAACGCTTCGGCACCTCCTTCACCGACAAGGCCCGAAAAGGCGAGATCGATCCCATTTTTGGCCGCCATCGTGAGATCCGGCAACTGATCGACGTCCTCGCCCGACGGCGCAAAAATAACCCGATCATCGTGGGCGAGCCCGGGGTGGGTAAGACCGCCCTCGTCGAGGGTCTTGCGCTCGCCATCTCAAAGGGGGAGGTCCCCGATCAACTCAAGAACGTAGCCCTTGTAGGCCTTGATATGGGTGCCCTCGAAGCGGGCGCCAGCGTCAAAGGAGAATTTGAAAAGCGACTCAAATCCGTGATCTCTGAGGTCAAAGCTTCGCCCACACCGATCATCTTGTTCATCGACGAAGCCCATACGCTCATCGGATCGGGCGGTTCCCAGGGTAGCGACGCGGCGAATCTTCTCAAACCCGCGCTGGCCCGCGGGGAGCTGCGCACCGTCGCGGCCACGACCTGGGCCGAGTTCAAGAAGTACTTCGAGAAAGACCCCGCCCTCGAGCGGCGATTCCAGCCGGTTAAGGTAGACGAACCAGACGAGCAAACCGCGGCTGTGATGCTTCGAGGTATCTGTCCCACCTACGAACGCGCCCACAACGTGGTCATCCGCGACGAAGCGGTGGTGGCGGCGGTCGAACTCTCCAATCGTTATATCTCGGGCCGCCAACTTCCGGACAAGGCGGTAGACCTACTCGACACCGCCGCCGCGCGGGTCAAGATCGAACAGAACGCGAAGCCCGGCGCCCTCGAGGAACTGGAGAGCCGACTCGCTGCACTCCACCGCCAACTCGAAGCGCTCGCGCGAGACGCAGCGGAGGGCGCCAACACGGAGGTCGGAGTCCGTGAGGCGCTACTCGGAGAGCGAGCCCGCATCCAGGACCGGGCCGATGCGCTCACTCTCCGCTGGGAAGCTGAACGGGACGCCGTCCAAACCCTTACGGCAGCGCGCAAGGCCGTCGATCTGGCCCAACAACGGGGAGCGGCTAGAGCGGTCGAACCACTCGCGGCGGCTGCACAAAACCAGAACGCGGACTCCACTCCCGTGAGCCCCGCAACGGAGATGGAACTCGAGTCTTTGCGTATTGCCCTAGACGTCGCGCGAAACAAGCTCACAGACATTCAAGGCGATGAGGCGTTGGTTCACGCCGAGGTGGATGCGGATCTCATCGCGCAGGTCGTGTCTAGCTTCACAGGCATTCCCGCGGGGAAGATGAAGAGCAGCACTATCAGATCGATCTTATCGCTGGAAGATGAACTCCGCAAACGGGTGCGAGGCCAAGATCACGCCATCGAGGTTGTGGCAGAGACGGTACGCATGGCCCACGCGGGTGTCCGTGATCCAAATACGCCGATCGGGGTACTCCTGTTTGTCGGGCCAAGCGGCGTGGGAAAAACAGAAACTGCGACTGCACTCGCCGACCTGCTTTACGGTGGAGAACGATTTCTCACATCCATCAACATGTCGGAGTTTCAAGAAAAGCACACTGTTTCGCGTCTGGTGGGCTCGCCGCCGGGTTATGTGGGCTACGGCGAAGGCGGGATACTGACAGAGGCGGTGCGTCAACGACCCTATTCGGTCGTCCTTCTCGATGAGTGCGAAAAAGCCGACCTAGACGTCATGAACCTGTTCTATCAGGTCTTCGACAAGGGCGTGCTCAACGACGGAGAAGGTCGCACCATCGACTTCAAGAACACCGTCGTGATCCTGACTAGCAATCTCGCGTCGGCGGAGATCATGACCGCGTATCAATCCGACGATGCCCCCACCCAAGATCAGGTCATCGAGAAGATCCGGCCTGTGCTCAGCCAGCACTTCAAACCCGCCCTGCTAGCCCGCATGAGCATCGTCCCCTTTGGCCCGATCAGCGGGGACATCATGCGCATGATCGTGGAGATGAAGCTGGGCAAGCTGGCAAGCCGACTGCGTCAAAGCCACGGCATGGCAACAAGCTTCGATCCTGCCCTGATAGATGAGCTCGCGCGTCGGTGCACCGACGCCGATACTGGAGCTCGCAACGCGGACCACACTCTACGAAACTCGTTGATGCCGGTCGTCGCTCGCCAACTCCTCGAGCACATGGCCGAGGACGAGATGCCGACTCAGTTGCAGATTGGCGTTGCGCCCGACGGCGGATGGCGCCTCGACTTTGAGTGAGATGCCGACTCCGGCGACCGTTGGGTGCTCGGACCAACAAAGGGCGCCTCGTGTCGGAGTGAACGTGCCCCTCCGCGCGGTACCACCGCATCGGCGGAACCGGTGGTACCCTTGGGATCGTGACACGCCCCGACGGCGATCCGCCGGCCCAAGGTTTGGGCATCGGCCCCTCCCCGCCCGTGGATCCGGCCGCGCTCCGGGCGAAGTCGGAGATCGCCCATGCGTTATTCGGCAACGATCCGGATTCGAAGCCTCGGGCCGCACTCGAGCATATCGATCGCTACGAGGTGGACTCACGCCTAGGCACCGGCAGTATGGGCGTGGTGTATCAAGCTTGGGACCCGCAGCTCGAGCGCCCCGTAGCGATAAAAGTGCTGCATCACGAGGTCGCGGCGGACGACAAGGCTCGAAAAAGGCTGACGCGGGAAGCAAGGGCGCTGGCCCGCTTGTCGCACCCAAACGTGATCCAAGTGCACGACGTGGGGCAAGACCAAGGCCGCGTATTCGTGGCCATGGAGCTCGTCGACGGCGAGACAATGATGCGCTGGCTCGCCTCCGGAGCGCGATCCTGGCAGCAGGTACTCGACGTGCTCATCGACGCAGGAAAAGGTCTTGGCGCCGCACACTTTGCCGGATTGGTGCACCGCGACTTCAAACCGGACAACATCCTGATCGGGCGAGACCTTCGCGTACGCGTGCTCGACTTCGGCCTGGTCCGTGCCGCCACCACCGGTGACCGGGACCTCGACACGTCACTTTCCAAGATCCGGGCAAGCAGTCACGCGAATCCGCCTCACGCCCCGGACAGACGGCGCGCGCGAGACTCCGACCGTGGATTGGGGACGAGCCTCACCGAGACGGGTGCCGTAGTCGGCACCCCGCTGTACATGTCGCCCGAACAACTCCTCGATGGACGGGTCGCAGATGATGCGAGCGACCAGTACAGCTTCTGCGTGACGATGTACGAAGCACTGTACCGACTTCGCCCGTTCGTGGGCACCACCTTGCCGAGCATCGTGGCCAACATGAGCCAGGGCAACGTCCGACCTCCCCCCGAGGCGTGCGACGTGCCGACTCAATTGTACGCGATCGTGTGCCGCGGCTTAGCTCCCAACCCCTCCGACCGGTGGCCGAGCATGGTCGAGCTACTCGGCGCTCTCGAAACCGCGCGGCACGGCCTCGATCGCGGGCCTCCAAGCAAAACACACCAACCCGGTCCGATACAATGGTGGACCGCTGGCGCCATGGCGATCTTCGGCGCGGGCTTGCTCGGCTGGGTTGCCACGTGGGGCTCGGGGCCCACCCGAGCCGACCGTGCGCCGCCGCCCGCAGCCTCCCCGGCTCGTGTCGAAGCACCACTGCCCACGACCCCTCCACACGCAACCCATCCACACGCAACCCATCCACACGCAACCCATCCACACGCAACGGCGCCCTCCGCGACACCATCGGGCGACTGGTGCCATGTACACGCACACACCGACGCCCTGCTCATGCGTGGCGCTCGCCATCTCTCTCGGTTACGACATCAAGGCGACTGCTACGAATGCCGTCGCAAGAATCGCTCTACGAGGCTAGAAGGTCGTCACCTGGACTGCCCACGCTTCATGGTCTGCGCTCCCGTCCAAGACAGCGCCTGCCCCTGATCGAGCAGCGGCGCGACCGGAAAATGATCGGCACAAGACGTCCGGGCGTCGTACTACGCCTTCGACAGCGCAGCCAGATTCTGCCGCAACTCGGCGGCCCAGCGCGGGAAGTCGTCGGCGGTGCTCTTCACCAACGCAACATCTTCACCGATCTCGACGATCAGCTGGTCGAGACGCTCACGGGCGCGCTGGATCCGACGCTTCACCGTGCCCACAGGAGCGTCCACGATCTCCGCGATCTCGACGACCGTCAGTTCCTCCCAATAGTGCAGTTCGAGCGCGACTTGCATGTCCACGGACAACCGACGTAGCGCGCGGAGCAACAGGCGGTTTTCGTCGCGCTCCTGTACCCAAGAGGAAGGACTGCGTGCTCCGAAATCCACCACCGACACCTCCCCATCCACGAACGCAACGCCACGTCGCATGCAGCCACGAAAATGGTCGTAGAGGATGTTCCGCGCGATGGTGAACAGGTAGGTCCGAAAACTCGACCTGCCTTGATACTGCGTCTTCGCTTTCACGCAGCGCAGAAATACCTGCTGTGTCAGATCCTCCGCCGCATCGGGGACCTTGCTGCGAAAAAACCGGAACATACTCTCGAAGTAACGCTCAAACAGCGCGCGCCCGGCATCCTGCTCGCCTCCCCGCCAGCGTTCGAGCAACTCGGCGTCTTCGCCCATAAGCCGAGAGTAACCTTTTTGATTTCCACCCGCGTCCAACAACACCGTGGCGAGCGCACGCCAACCACCCGGAGATGACACCGCCAGCATCAACGGGAGCAGACTCCGCGGGCAGCTACGGCATCTGCTCGCGCGAGGCGAGGCGGCTGTCCTCCCCGCGGGCGCGGCACAGCGGACAAAGCGCGTACTCGGAGTCGGTCTCGCCAGGCCGGACGCCAGTCCGGACGCCAGGTCGGCCGCGCCCCGCATTGTCGATTCTCGTCCGGGACCACACCCGGGTCGACTACCAACGGGAGCGGATCGGGCGGTGATCCGGCGCAACGGGGAGGAGCATCACGCACCAAAGAACATCCGGTAGGCCGCGTTGCCGGTCTCCTCTTGAAACGCAAGTCCCAAGCTGCGCAAGAACCCATCGAACTCCGCGTCGCTCCCGTCTGGGACCTGTATGCCTATCAGCACCCGGCCGACCGCTGCACCGTGATTGCGATAGTGGAACAGCGAGATGTTCCAGCCGGGGCGCATGCGTCCAAGGAACTCACGCAGCGCACCCGGTCGCTCAGGGAACTCGAATCGGAACAGGCGCTCGCGCACCAGACCGTTGGCCTGGCCTCCGACCAAATGGCGTGCATGTAGTTTCGCCAGTTCGTTATCGCTCATATCCACGCAGGCGTAGCCCCGCGTCCCGAGCCGATCCAACAAGACCCGACGATCGCTCCCAGCCTGGTCGAGCTCCAGTCCAACAAATACGTGCGCGTCGCCAGGCCCCGCATAGCGATAATTGAACTCGGTTACAGAATGGTCCCCTATCGCGTTACAAAATTCTCGAAAGGCCCCCGGTCGCTCCGGGATCGTCGCGCCGAAGATGACTTCACGACCCTCGCCGAGTTCTGCTCGCTCCGAGATGTGGCGTAGCCGATGGAAACTGATATTCGCGCCGCTGACCACCGCGACAAACTTCCCAGACGAGGGTCTGTCGCGCTCGATCAGTTTCTTTAAACCCGCGAGAGCGAGCGCTCCCGCCGGCTCCGCAACGACTCGGGTATCTTCGAAGATATCCAAAATCGCCGCACAGATTTCGTCGGTACTGACCCGAAGCACTTCGCAGACCCGACCCTGCACAATCCGAAATGGCTCGGCACCGACCCGCCGCACCGACACGCCGTCTGCGAAGATGCCGACGCGATCCAGCTCGACCCGCCGGCCCTCCGCCAACGCTTGGTACAAACTAGCAGCGTCCTCCGGCTCGACACCGATGATTCGCGTCTGTGGGCGCAAGGCCGAGACGTATGCAGAGATACCGCTGATCAAGCCGCCTCCACCCACTGGTACCAAGATTGCGTTGATCTCGTCGGGATGCTGCCGGAGGATCTCCACCGCGACCGTGCCCTGACCCGCGATCACATCAGGGTCGTCGTAAGGATGCACAAATACGAGTCCCAACTCCGATTGCAACTTAGCGGCTAGCGCGGCCGCTTCGTCATACGTGTCGCCGTGTAGTACGACCTCGGCTCCGTACGCCCGCACTGCCTCGACCTTGATTGGCGGCGTTGTGCGTGGCATCACGAGCTGCGCCGAGATACCTAGATAACGAGCGGCGAACGCCACCCCCTGCGCATGATTTCCCGCCGAAGCCGCAATGACGCCCCGTCGCGCCTGTTCGGGAGACAACTTCGACATCTTGTTGAAGGCTCCCCGCACCTTGAACGAAAACACCGGCTGCAGGTCCTCCCGCTTGAGCCAGACCTCGTTCCCAAGCCTCGCCGAAAGCCTTGGAGCCAAGTCCAGCGGGGTCTCGCGTGCCACATCATAGACGCGGGCGTTGAGGATTCGCTCGAGATAGCTACGTGACACGACAGCCGCAGTGTACCGGATCGGCGTGCCCCCACAAGCTGTAGTCGCTAACCCACACAAATTCCCAACGTACCCGGGCTGGCCCAGCTGACGCCAGCTTGGTAGCGTCGTCGGATTCGAAGTCGCGCTTGCGCTGCGGGTCCACCGCTTACGCCCGCTGCTTGCGGCGCGACCTCACTGCCTCCACGACTCCGTTCTATTCTACGGGAGGCAAGCGACAACAACCCTGGAAACAGAACGCCTGGTCGTCGCTGCAATCCTCCTGCGTATCGCACGGTTCCACCCCCTCGGGGCAACCTGTGGGCGGATCATCATCGTCATCTCCACCGTCACCATCTCCACCGTCACCATCTCCACCGTCGTCATCTCCACCGTCGCCATCTCCACCGTCGCCCGGAGTATCCTCATCATCGCAATCGTCGGGGTAGATCACGTCGCCGATGCATACTTCGCACAACTCCGGTTCGCACGGGTTGTCGCAGTCATCGTTCTTGGTGCAGGAGTTGCACGCATCTAGATTGTCCAGCGAGCAGTCACCACCCGATCCAAGAAAGACGTCCACCGATCCCTCGGGGGTAAACACCGTACAGCAGCCAAAGCAGTCGCAGCCGTTGGGTACGCGCCACAGACAGCTGGCGAGGCACTCCTCGCTCGGCCCGGACACTTCGTCGCAGCCCTGGCCACCTGTGTACGCACATTTCGTGCCCGCCCCCGGGTTGGCGGGATCGCATTTCAAGTCCCAGTCGCAACCGTCATTGCCTGATCCACTGTCACCATCGAAGAAACAATCCTGTTTACAATCGACGTTGTCACCAGGAATGCCCGTGGCAAACGACGATTCGTCATCGTCACAGACGGAAGTGCATTCCGGATCATTGCCGTCACGTACGCCGTCCCCATCGTTATCCACGCCGTCACCACACTGGTAGACTTTACCATCGCAGTCCGCAGTACCATCGCCTCCTCCCGCTCCGGTCTCGCCGTCGTCATCATCCCCCGCCTCGTCGCCGTCACCCCCCGGATTGCCGTCGCCCCCGGCGTCGCCGTCACCCCCCGGTTCGCCGTCGCCCCCGGCGTCGCCGTCACCCCCGTCGCCATCCCCCACATGCTCTCCATCTCCATCCCCTACATCCTCTCCATCGCCGTCTCCCGCGCCATCGCTAGCGGTGGACGAGGCGATGCCACCTTCCGAGTGAACCAGAGCACCGGGGTCCACCTGTTTGGAACAAGAGACTGCCAACACTAGCGCCGCTGGCATCGCAAAGAGGAGAGGGTGGCTGAACGGGAGCATGGGCACCAACTTGAGTCCCCGGTAGAGGGGAGAGATTTCAACTGTGTGGATGAACTGCGACCCGCCCGCGATACTACGGTATGGCTGAGTCAACTAGCCTGCAGATAGTATAGCCCGAAGGATGAAGTCGCCACCGATGTCAAACAGCTCGGTAGACATCATCCACTGTTCACGCCAGGGCTGGAACACCCAATTGGCCGCCTCCGATTCAAGGCCATCACGGTCGACTGCAAAAGTAGGCGCGCCCGTGTGGGAGGTGTGACACACGGCGACAGCAAACCCGCCGCTGCCGACGATCGGCGGGACCCAGCCGTTGAGCGCGAAGTCGACGACTGTCGTCGACTCAGTCGCCGCCTCGATCCGTACCTCGACGCGACCGAGTTCCTCGTCGGGTCGCCCTTCATCATCGGTGGCCCATACGCTCACAATGTACACCTCGGAGCCCTCTTCTCCTCCGATGGTCACTTCCACACCTCGGACCACCACGGGATAGTCCCCCTGTTGCGGCCAGTAGGTGGACGCAGCGCAATCATGCGTACCGGGCCAGACCTGCCAGTTCAGGGCGTCAAAAGGAGTCCAACTGTCGTTTTTCCACACATCGCCCAGCCCCTCCTCGTTGCCGTCTCCAGCCCCATCCCCATCTCCGTCCCCGTCTCCGTCCCCGTCTCCGTCCCCGTCCCCATCTCCTTCTCCGGATTTGTCCCCGTTTCCCGTCGCTCCCGGCAGCGTGTCGATGGTGGCCGCACCATCGAAGCCCCCCGTTTCTGCCTCCCGCATCTCGACGCAAGCCGCAGCCAGGAGTCCCGACATGTAAGCGCCAAAAACGAGGAAACGTGCGGTCCACCGCGACGAGATCATAACAAGGAGATGCATGCCATCATGCCTCGACGCAAGCGTGCGCCCAAGACACAGGACCGCCCGGCCATCCCCGCGGCGCCGACACATGATCTGCGCTGCAGACGGGAATGCACACACAGTGTGTCCTCCCCGTACTTCGGATCCGGACACAACTTCTTCTGACAAGCCCAAGCGAGTACGCTGCTTCGAGCGCACCCCCTCCCCGGACCCCTGATGGCGAACCGCTCACCGGCCCAGCCAAATTCGGCACGCAAGCCCGACCCACATTTCGGCGCCACCGATCCGCAAGACACGTGCCAGCTGCGCCCCGTCTCGAAACGCGATCCCGACGGTCGTCCACCCGGCATCACCTCCCACGGCACCCCCACCCGACAGCTGGAGGCGAGGGCCCACGACCAGGCTTCCCATGTGCCCATCTCCCGCAAAAACGTACCGATAGCCAGCCATGGCCTCCACCCCAACCCCAACCAATACAGGCCCCGGCCTGGCTCCATCTTCAAAGACCACGGTCCCGGCATCATCCACAAACTCAACGCGCCACGGCTCCACGCCGACAAGGGCCACGGCGCTCAACTCGGCCGTCGGCCATCGCGCCACATAACCGCCAGCCGCCGCAAACTGCAGTCTGGTCAATCTCAGTGCCGATACTCGGCGTGCTGTGTAGCGCGCTCGGATCTGAGCACTCCAGCCCTCCGGCCAACGCAAGGTCAGCGCCACCTCGCCACCGAGAGCCGAAAGGACTCGGCCGTAGGACGGCGGACCCGCGATGAGGGTACCCGCTCCCATGGACAACCCGAGCTGAGTCGCCTCCCCGGTTCCGGCAACCGCCTCAACAGCAACTCGCCCCTCAGCCTGCTCGCCGGATGCCGGGATCGCCTCCCCCCGCCCATGTTCCCCCGCCAGCACATCCAGCTCGTCAGAAGACCGCGGGGGCACCACGCGCTCTCGGTCTGCGACCAACTGGCGTCGCTCCACGGACATGATGAGGTTCGCCAACGCACTGGCGACCTCGCGCTCGGGTGACTGCGCGACAACATCGACTGTGCGATAAAACACCCGGCCATCGCTCACGATAAGCGTGATCCTGTGCCGCGTGGATCGGGCTGGATCCACACGAACGTCGACGAGCAAGAACGGGAATGATTCGATGCTGTCCTGACGTCCCCAGGTCGCCAGCTTCAATTCCGGCAACCTCAACGATAGACGCTGGTGCAGACGCGCAGCGTCCATCCCTTCCACATGCAAAAGACCGAACTGGAACTTTTGGAGCCCGGGGGGTGGCTCGGCAGGCCCCACTGACGACGCGGCAGCTGGGTCGCCGCTGGCACTCGCCAGCGCCGCACCTTCCCCTGGGCTCGGGATGAGCGCGACCCCGAACGTGCCCCAACAACAGATACGACGACACCACCTGTTGCGCTGGCGCGAACTCACGGACACGAACTAGCCTCTAGACACAGAGTTGCCCCTTCGACGCTCCACTCGCAGCATAGGTCGTCACACCGCGCACACGGACACATGTCGCAGAGCTCAACGTCAGCGTCGATACATCTCGCGCTCGTACAGAGTTGATCTGACGCGCAGGTATTTCCGCAGTCACCGCAGTTCAGCGGGTCGTTGGCGAAGAAGGTGCAACTATCCCCACACTGGTCGTCGAAGGCCCCACAACCCTGCGCGAGACATCGCCCATCTCCGCACGGATCATCGAGACATTCGACCTCGCAGGAGCCGCAGTGTTCGGCGTCACGCACGAGATCCGCACACACGTCACCACAACGCGAGAAGCCGGGACGGCACTCGCAAATATCCGCGTAGCAGCGTTCGGTCAACGCATCGCAATCCTGATCACAAACAGCGGTACACTCACCTTTTTTGCACCATCCCCCCGGTTCGCAGGTCCGAGAACATCCGCCACAATGATCCCGATCCCGCCAGATATCCACGCACCCGCCATCGCACCATCGCTTGTGCGCCCCCGGGCACCGCGACCCTGCCCCGCCGGTCGTACTCTCCGCAGCGGTCGCCTCGGAAGCGGCGACGACGTACTGTCGCAAACAACCGTGCGAACACCAGAGCCCCCAGAACAACAGGACGAGCCCCCGGAGACGTGAGGTGGGCACTCCACCTCCCCGCGACGCTCGGAGAGTCTGCAATCGGGCCGCCATACGTACAGGCCGGCACGGCCGCAGAACGCCCAGCACCGACCCACGCACTCATACTGCGTGTACGCCCGGCATTCAACCCGGTCTAGGGCGACTCGCTCGCACCGAGACGCCTGCGGGGCTCGAGGCTGTGCGTGCCCCGCGGTTGTGCGTCGAGGTACGCGCTCCAGCAGCGCTCCGCCCCGTCGAGTTCGGCGCGATGGCAAAGACCCGTCCGCGCATCCTGTGCAAGCCGTCCCCGCGGAAACGACCGTAGGTAGCGCTTCCACTGTCCCTCGACCGTCCTCCCGCTGCCGGCATGACTTTTCCGATCGCCAAGGACGTCAAGACCCAAGTCGAGTTCAACCCTGAACGGGTCTCGTCGTACCGACTCGTCGGCTATGAGAATCGCAAGATCGCGCATAGCGACTTCAACGACGACTTCAACGACGATTTCAACAACGACCTCAACGACGACCTCAACGACGACCTCAACGACGCCGGCGACATTGGAGCCGGACCCACCTTCACAGCGATGTACGAGATCGTGTCGGCGGAGGACGCCAAGACGGCGGGAACGATCGACCGCCTCAAGTACCAGAGACCCAGCGATCTCTCGCATGTGGCCGCCGCCGGGGAACTCATGACGGTCAAGATCCGGCACAAGGCGCACACGGGGTCCCGCAGCAAGCTGCTCAGCTTCACAGTGACCGACAGCGATCTCGGTCTCGCCACGGCGAGTGCCGATTTTCGATTTTCCGCGACCGTGGCCCAACTCGCGGCGTTGCTGCGCCGCCCGGGGCACTGGGCTCCGAGCTCGTTCGCGCGCACCGTAGAGCTAGCCGCGTCCGCCAAGGGTCAAGACCCCCAGGGCCGACGGAGCGAATTCATACGCCTGCTCCAAGACGCGGCCCGGTTGTCGCGAGGAGGGTCGCCCGACGGTTTCGAGAGGAGGCGGGTGCACGCAGGGTCCATGCGAGTCCACGCAGGTCCCCGGTGCGGACCCGTGGGGAGTCGCCTGACTCAGCGAACGCACCGGCAGGCTCGACCCGCGACCGACCACCCAACCCCCCGACGCCCCGACCGCACCGTGCCGTCTCCCACAAAGGCAGACAGCACGGTGTCCATCGCGTGAACATTGGGGTACGAGGGAGGCGATCCCCTTCCCAAGAATCTGGTTTCACTCCATGTCTCGATCTCCCATCCTCCCGGCGCTCCGCGACGTCCTCCGCGAAGCACTGGCCCCTCCCCTCGACGAGCCGCGCCACGGCACCGCCCTTTCTCCCGACCGTCGTCGCCCACACCACCTACCGGGACCTGGACGACGTAGATTCCTATCGAGCTCGACGCTCGCAGCATTGAGCATCACCCTCCCCGAACTGGGCTGCGCTGGTGATCTCCCTCGAGCCTCGTCGCGCCCTCCCCGGTCCCAACCCGAGCCGAAAACCCAAAAGGCCGGACCCCGCATTTGTGTGGTGGGAGCCGGCCTTGCGGGGCTGCACTGTACGTACCGACTCAAGCAAGCCGGGCAAAACGTGACGCTCCTCGAAGGCAACACCCGCGTCGGCGGACGCACATGGACCCTTCGCAACCACTTTCAAGGGCGTCACGTCGCGGAGCTCGGCGCCGAGCTCGTGAACAGCGATCACACCACAATGCTGCGACTGATCGAAGAATTCAAGCTCGCACTCGATGACCTCCCCGCCACCGACCTCGGGATCGCCCACAGCGCGTATCGTTTCTACGCACAAAATCAAGTCCGTAGCGACGAAGAAGCCGCGCGCGCCTTCGGAGAAATGATCCGCGACCCGCTGGGTACACTCATCCCTGCAATGGGGGCGATCGCCGACGAGGATGGGATGCACAGTGTCTTCGAGAACGCATCCGCCCGCAGATTTGACCTACAATGGAACGTGGAAAGTTGGCTCAACGCCCACTGCGGAGCGGGACATTGGCTCGTGGACCTGCTCCGTGCCGCTTTGGTGCCCGAATACGGTTCGGAGCTCAAGCACCAGTCCATTTTCAATCTTATCGGCACCTACTACGATCTCTTTCACCACGCGGACCGCAGCTGGCTGCCTCTTCGGGGCCCCGAAGGAGAGTTTCGCGTGTATGCGGCATCCGACGAGCGCTACCATCTACGCCGCGGAAGCGATTCGGTCGCCCTCGCGCTAGCCGATCGTCTCGAGGGACGGATCGAAACGGACCATCGGCTGACGGCGCTGTCCCAAGTTGGCGCCACATACCGACTCAGCACGGAGCGCAAAGGAGGCGGACAGGGCGAATTTCATGCAGACATTGTCGTCCTCGCGCTACCCTTTTCGACCCTGAGGCAGGTCGACCTCAGCGGAATCTCCTTCTCGCCCGCGAAGGTCGAGATGATCCAGCATGCGAACTATGGAACGAATGCCAAGCTCCTCGGTCAGTTTTCGTCGCCGGTGTGGCACCGGCACCACCAAGGCGGCGCGGCAATCTGTGACCTTCGTGCCGAACAGTACGCACTGCAATCGATCTGGGATACGTCGCGGGGCCAGCCGGGACACGAAGGGCAGGCGCCCGCTATATTGACCAACTTCGTCGGTGGCGAGGCCGGCCGGCGCCTCGCGGATGGAACACCGCAATCCCAATGGGACCTGCGCCTTCCCCTCATCGACACCCTATTCCCCGGAGCGAGCGACGCCTACGATCGGGATGCGAAACTCGCAGAGCGTATGGTCTGGGGCCAATATCCATGGGCCCTGGGTAGTTACATCTGCCCCTCCCCGGGGCAGTTTCACAAACTACGCTCCACTCGCCAAGAGGAGGGCCTCGTTTACTTCTGTGGCGAACACACATCCCTTGACTACTACGGTTTCATGGAAGGAGCTGCGGAAACTGGAGCAAGACGGGCCCACGATATCCTCGCTCACATCGGAGAATCGGAGTGGGCTGCCGGGCTCGATCGCCGGTTTCCAGATCTCGGGTTAGGGGATTCGAAACGAAAACATTGAGCGGAGCGACGCCGATCAATCTCCGCCAAAGCGCAGCCCTCGCATCGCGCGGCGCAACTCTGCCCGCTCGAACCCCGAGAACGCGAGGGTTGCCAGGTTTGCGAGGCGTCCGGCGTCGTCGATTTCTTCGTCCGTCCAGGTGCGCGAAGGCCCAACGTGTTCATGGCAGAGGACCCCATCAGCTCCCCGTTGGCGATGATCGGTGCATCGAGCATCGACGAGATTCCGAGCGTCGCAAAATAGCCTAGCAGCTCCAACGTCCGCGGGTCCGAATACACGTCTCCCGCATCGATTGGTTCGCCTCCCCGCAGTGCCTCGAAGTAAGGGCCCGTATAGAAATAACTTGACTTTTCGAATTGAGAGGATCAGGTTGCGGCAAGTGCACAAGACAACCGCCGAAATCAGTGATCAGTTCGGTCAACTACGTGGTTCATTGGACGAACGTGGGCGGCGAG